>JAZLFV010000213.1:0-4076 GCA_045615965.1 Acutalibacteraceae bacterium | reverse complement strand
TAAGCCCAACCGTCACCGCCAAATATCCAAATGGATTTCTTGGAGAGGTATTCGCTGTTATTAAGTACATCATTGCACTTTTCGCACATAGGTCCTGCCTTTTTAATAGCAGCAACAAGTGCATCGGCAGCTTTCTTATTAGCTTCGCCGTCATCAAGGCAAGCAAGATAAGCTTCGCCTGCAGCCTTAACTTCGTCTGCAGCCTTATCAGATGCAACTATGCCCTTAACATCATCTATCAAACGGTCACGAATTGCCTTTTGACCTAAATACATACCGTATCCGTGCTCTGCATTATCCTCAAACAATGAGTTAGCCCAAGCAGGACCGTTGCCGTTTGCATCGGTTGTATACGGTGATGTAGCAGCAGGACCGCCCCAAATTGATGAGCAACCTGTTGCATTAGAGATATACATTCTATCGCCAAACAACTGTGTGATAAGGCGAGCGTAAGAAGTTTCTGCGCAGCCGGCACATGAGCCTGAGAATTCAAGCAACGGCTTTTTAAACTGTGAAGAAATAATGTTTGCACTACCTGCAACATCAGCCTTTTCGGTTACATTTGCAACGCAGTAATCAAATGACTTCTGCTCGGCAAGCTGTGATTCCTGAGCAACCATCTTGATGGATTTTGTAGGACAAACGCCAACGCAGACACCGCATCCCATACAGTCAAGCGGAGAAACTGTCATTGTATAAGCATAGCCTTTATTGGTAACAAGCTTTTCTTTTGTAGCAATCTTTAAGGTATCAGGAGCCTTTGCAAGCTCGTCCTTATCAAGAGCAAACGGACGGATTGTTGCATGTGGACAAACAAATGCGCACTTGTTACAACCGATACATGTATCGTTATTCCATTCAGGTACCATAACTGCAACGCCACGCTTCTCATAAGCGGAAGCTCCTTGCTCAAATGTACCGTCTGCATAATCTGCAAATGCGGAAACCGGCAACGAATCACCGTTCATAAGACCAACCGGCTTCATAACGGTTTCTACCATCTTTGCAAGCTTAGCCGGACCTTCAGTCTTAGCGCAGTCGCACTTATCCTCGGCATTAGCCCAATCGGAAGGAATATCAATCTTAACATAGGCTGTTGCGCCTGCATCGATTGCCTTTTCGTTCATCTGAACGATTTCAATACCCTTCTTCATAAACTTCTGAGCTTTTTCTTTCATATAGCCAATAGCTTCTTCTCTCGGAAGAACTTCAGAAAGAGCAAAGAAAGCAGACTGTAAAACGGTGTTGGTTCTCTTACCAAGACCGATTTGAGCCGCCAAATCAATAGCATTAACTGTATAAAGCTGAATGTTATTCTTAGCGATATATCTCTTTGCTTCTGCCGGCATATGCTCGTTTAATTCTTCGGGAGTCCACTGGCAGTTAATTAAGAATACACCGCCCGGCTTAACATCGTTAACCATTTTATAACCCTTAATTACATATGAGGGGTTATGGCAAGCAACGAAGTCAGCCTTGTTTATATAATATGGGCTCTTAATCGGCTTATCACCGAAACGCAAGTGAGAAATTGTGATACCGCCGGTCTTCTTTGAGTCATACTGGAAGTATGCCTGAACATATTTATCAGTATGGTCGCCGATAATCTTAATTGAGTCTTTATTAGCGCCAACTGTACCGTCTCCGCCAAGACCCCAGAATTTGCATTCTTTTGTTCCTTCGGCTGCGGTATTCGGTGCTTCTTCTTCAGCAAGAGAAAGATTTGTAACATCATCAACGATGCCCAATGTAAACTGAGCCTTAGGAGCATCCTTTGCAAGCTCGTTATATACTGCAAATACGCTTGAAGGAGGTGTATCCTTAGAACCAAGACCGTATCTGCCGCCGGTTACAACATCAATATGTCTGCCCTGCTGTGCAAGTGCGCTTACTACATCAAGATAAAGCGGCTCGCCCAAAGCACCCGGCTCTTTAGTTCTGTCAAGAACGGCAATCTTCTTAACAGTTGCAGGTATAGCATCAACCAACTTCTTTGCAGAGAAAGGACGGTAAAGGCGAACCTTTACAAGACCTACCTTCTCACCCTTTGCGGTTAAGTAATCGATAACCTCTTCTGCAACATCGCAGATAGAGCCCATAGCGATTATTACACGGTCAGCATCGGGAGCGCCGTAGTAATTAAAGAGCTTATAATCTGTGCCGAGCTTCGCATTAACCTTATCCATATATTCTTCAACTATAGCGGGCATTGCATCATAATACTTATTGCAAGCCTCTCTGTGCTGGAAGAAGATATCGCCGTTTTCGTGTGAACCACGCATAACAGGGCGCTCCGGATTAAGTGCTCTCTTACGGAATGCCTCAACAGCATCCATATCGCACATTTCTTTTAAATCTTCATAATCCCATACCTGAATCTTTTGAATTTCGTGAGAGGTACGGAAACCGTCAAAGAAGTTAATGAACGGAACTCTGCCCTTGATAGAAGCAAGATGTGCAACAGCACCTAAATCCATAACCTCCTGCGGATTTGTTTCAGCAAGCATAGCAAAACCTGTTTGACGGCAAGCATATACATCTGAATGGTCACCGAAAATGTTAAGAGCATGTGAAGCTACACAGCGTGCAGATACATGGAATACGCAGGGAAGCAATTCGCCTGCAATCTTGTACATATTCGGAATCATAAGCAAAAGTCCCTGAGAAGCGGTAAAGGTGGTGGTAAGAGCACCGGCTGCCAAAGAGCCGTGAACTGTACCTGAAGCACCTGCTTCGGACTGCATTTCGGCAACATTTACAGTTGTACCGAAAATATTTTTTAAGCCCTGTGCCGACCACTGATCAACATAGTCTGCCATCGGGCTGGACGGTGTAATCGGATAAATTCCGGCAACTTCCGTAAACGCATACGCAACGTGTGCGGCGGCGTTGTTACCGTCCATGGTCTTGAATTTTCTGGCCATTGAAAATTCCTCCCTATAAATAATTTTCTATGAGAGAAAGCTAAATTATTTTGAAGCAGTCTCATACGCATACTATCATAACACTTTTTTCCCCTTATGTAAACAGTAAAAATAACATTTTTTTATTTTTTTAAAAATTAATCATTAATTTTTTGTTTTTTTGGTATTGCCGAAGATAAATTGGTTTTAAAGCCTAAAAAAATAAAGCCTATGGATATCCAAAGGCTTTAAATCAATAACTTCTACTGTTTTTTGACATAATTTCTTTAAAATCGACACTCGACTTCATTTTCCTTATTAATAAGAGTAATACAACGACTAAAAAAGCCAAAATCACGATAAAAATTATACGGTACATTTTTAAAAACTTGCTGTTTCTTTTTATTTTATCAGACTTGTCGGATTGTAAATTTGATTCCCCATTATCTTCGGGATAATCATAATTTATACTATTATCGCTTATTTGCGGGTTTTCAAGTAAGACAGAGAGTAAAATATGCTTTATTATTCCAATTATAAGCAGAATTGAAACATATGTCTTAAATAAACTATATAGCTTGCAAAGTTCAGCAGCTTCAAACAAATCCATGGATAAATTTTCTATTGCGAATTCAAAAACATATTCTTTTGAAATAATACAAAACAAGAAAAGCAAAACTGAATTTTTGATAATCTCGGTATTATAGTACCTTTTTATCTTTAAAAAAGCAGGCTCGTTTATACCGTTGGAATTCTTAACTGTACGTAATTGAGTATAATGAATGTACATAAGAAAAAGCAAAAGACATAACACGATAAACAGAATTGATGAACCTCCACCTAAAAAAGTTCCGTCAATAATGTCATTTCTATAACAATCAATAAAAAAGAATACGCAAACTACTGCCTCAATAAAAGTTGCAATGCTGAATACAGCAAAATATTCTGATTTTTTATTCTTCATATTTTCCTCACAAAATATTGATTCAAAATTCAAGAAGTATATTTTTTTGAGAAAGTTTTATACATTATTGCACATTTTAACATACTTGCCGATTTAAGTCAATATACGAAGCATTTTGAGTTTCCCCATTTTTTGGTTGTGAAAGTGGAGAAACCCCTTTGTTTATGCGGGATTACGGGGTG
Source organism: Acutalibacteraceae bacterium (assembly GCA_045615965.1). Lineage (GTDB taxonomy): Bacteria > Bacillota > Clostridia > Oscillospirales > Acutalibacteraceae > UBA737. The sequence goes on along the minus strand of JAZLFV010000213.1, from coordinate 27 downwards.
TTAGAAATTGAAATTTTAGGTAAAAAA
>JAZLFV010000212.1:0-2451 GCA_045615965.1 Acutalibacteraceae bacterium | reverse complement strand
AAAGCATATTTGCACTAAGCATATTAAGCCTTGCAAAAGCTCTGTTTCCCTCTCCTATGAATTCTGCTTTAAAATGCTCATATTCGCATTCTAAGGCAGGGTCATCGGAAGAAGCCGTAAAGTATGTTACATCAAATTCTCTTTCGCTTAACTCCTTACATACAGGTTCAAAAATGTTCCAGTATCTTTTATCATCTGAAAATATCACAAAAGGTATATTACTGCTTTGCTCATCGGTTAATTTTCCTCTGCTGAAAACAAATCTGATTTTCACAATTAAACCCTTTAAAAACCAGGATGCGGCACTGATTGCGCCTATCAAAATGGCAAACAGCATACTTCCTGTTCCGGGGTCGATGTAAAGCCTCATAGTCTTATCCTCCTATTGTAAACACAGATACCTTATTATTATAACATACATAAAGCACCATTTCAACAAATATTGACAATTTAAACTGAATAATGTATAATTTTCAAAAAGATTAAAGGAAATAATTTATGAAAACCGTTAAAATAACCGTTATGAAAACCGCAAAATACAATGATTTGATACAAAAATATGAAAATCCGATTTTGCACACCTGCGATATGAAAATCGGGCAAAGCTTTGTATCGGTTGACGCCCGAATTCCGAACGGATTTTGCGAAAGCGCATGGCAGAATATTTACCCGTTTGTATTCGCTCTTTCCTGTGGAGCAACTGATTTTTATGATGGCTGGATGAAGAATAAAAGCTCTGCCATGATTTCGTGTAACGATGGCTTTCGGCCTGTAAGTTTTCTTATTGAGGTACAAAATGAAAATAAGTAAACTCCGTATGAAACGGCTTTTTACAGTAATTTTACATTTCTTTTTCAATCCTCATTTTCTTCTCTGTTTCGGTATAGCATGGTTTATTACAAACGGATGGTCTTATGTAGGTCTCGCACTCGGCACATACTTTAAATGGTATTGGCTTATCGCCGTTTCATCCGGATATCTTGCGCTTTTATGGATACCATTTACTCCCGAAAAAATAATAACTTTAATCATTGCGATAGCTCTTTTGCGTCTTATTTTTCCCCATGACAAAAAAACTCTTGCTGTTTTAAAAAGGCTTAAACGAAGGTATTCTTCTAAAAAACAGAAATCTGAAAACAGCAAAAAATAAAACCCTCGTTCCTAATTTAAGGAGCGAGGGATTTATATTAAAGGGGACTGTATCGGTAACTTACAGATAATGCCGGCCTTACCGCCGAAAATCGGATATCCTTTTGCGCCCCTTTTACAGTTTATGCAGAATTTAAGCGATGGGTGACTTTCTTGTAAAGAGTATCCCCAAGGTGTTTTTGCCGCAATGAGAGGATATGGTACAGCCTGCACGGGTTACAAAGACCTCATCAAAAATATTCATTTCTGTAACACCTGCGGCTAACTCCTTTACCAAGCCTTCGTCACATCCGGCATGAGTTATAAAAACACGCTTTTTATCAATATCTTCTGTGTTTACAAGGCGCTCTTTAATGTACTCCTTTAAAACATCGGCAAATTTTCCCCTGTATTTTTTGCCTACACCCATAGCACCGTTTTTAACCTCTATGCAGGGCTTTAGCTTCAAAAGATTTGCGCCGAGCATTGAAAGTGCCGAGCATCTTCCGCCCTTATGAAGGAATTCAAGACTGTCGATTACAAATGATGCTTCAACATTTAAGGCGAGTTTACTTACATTTTCATATATTTCATTTGCCGAAAGACCATCTTTTACCATATCGCAGGCGGCAAGCATAATAAGACCGCCGCCGGTTGAAAGATTTAATGTATCAACAACATAAACACCCTTAAAATCCTCCGCAGCCATCCGTGCGTTATTAAAGGTTGAAGACATAAGCGAAGAAAGCGAGAAAAATATAAGCTCATCTCCGTCCTTGGTTATTTCGGCGAAAAAATCAGCATATTCGCCTATATTTGCGGCGGTGGTTTTTGGCAGCTCACCGGTTTTTTCATAATGGGCATAAATTTCATCGGCAGTTATTTCCTTGCCGTCAAGATATGTTTTTCCGCCTAAAGATATGGTAAGCGGCAATGTTTTAATACCGTAACGCTCAATAAGCTCAGGGCTTAAATCGGTTGTTGAATCGCTTGCAATAATAATTTTACTCATAAATTCCTCCGTAAGGTTTTATATATTTATTTGGATTTCGGCTTTGCATTGGAAAGCGGATTTGCATCTATCGCATTCTTAATCTGCTCATCCGAAACATGGGTGTAAATTTGCGTTGTTCCCAAATTTGCGTGACCTAAAATATCTTTAAGTACACGGATATCGACATTTCCGTGCTGATACATAAGGGTTGCGGCGGTGTGGCGAAGCTTATGAGTCGAAAGCCCCTGACCGTCAAGCCCTGCCTTTTCGAGATATTTTTTCACAATATACTGCACGGTTTTATTACTTATCCTTCTCCTGTTGCGGCT
>JAZLFV010000211.1:0-2269 GCA_045615965.1 Acutalibacteraceae bacterium | reverse complement strand
GTGGCTTCATTTATACCGGATTTCCCAACTGAAGAAATTATTGGAACAGACGGCGTTGTTGTTACTCCGCATCTTGGCGGCTCAACGGTTGAAGCAGAAGATAACTGCGGAGAAATGGCAGTAGAGCAGGTTAAGGATTATATCGAAAACGGAAATATTGTAAATTCGGTAAATCTTCCCGAAATTAAGATGCCGAGAAGCGGAAAGCACAGAATTTGCATTATCCACAAGAATAAGCCGAAAATGCTTAAGGATATAACAGCGATTGTTGCCGAAAACGATGTCAATATAGAAAATATGCTTAACAAATCACGTGGAGAATACGCTTATACAATGCTTGATGTTGCGGATTTAAACGATTCCATAGCTGAAAAGATTTCCGCAATAGACGGCGTTATAAGAGTTCGTATAATCTGATTTTTAAAATCAAAAAAATACTTGACAAATTTAAAATCGGTGGTATAATGTTCTAAGACAATGAAGCAGAATGTTGCGTTCTCACCTTGTCGGCATTTAAGCTGAAAGGTTAATAACCGTCAATTTTGTTTGATAGTTTAACGCAGGCATTCTCTGTCTGCGTTTTATTTTTACCGAATTTACGGAGGTGCTTCACAATCAGCAGCAAAGAATTAGCAATCAACGAAGGTATCAAAGCAAAGGAAGTCCGTGTTATCGGGGAAGACGGCGCTCAGCTTGGCATTATGCCGCTTTCAAAGGCGCTTGAAACCGCTTATGCACGTGATTTGGACCTTGCTAACATTTCTCCTAATGCCGTTCCGCCGGTTTGTAAGATTATGGATTACGGCAAATATAGGTTTGAACAGGCTAAAAGAGAAAAGGATGCCAAGAAAAATCAAAAGGTTATTGAAATCAAGGAAATTCGCCTTATCGGTGTCGGAATTGATACGCATGATTTTGAAACAAAGGGCAACCACGCCGTTAAATTTTTGCAAGCGGGGAATAAGGTCAAATTCTCAATAAGATTCAGGGGCAGAGAGTTAGGTCATCCTGAAATGGGATATGAAATTATGGAAAAGTTTGCAGAGTATTGCAGCGAAGTTGCAACGGTTGAAAAAGCTGCTAAGATGGAAGGCCGTAATATGCTTATGTTTATGGCTCCGAAATCAGGTAAATAACATTATATTCAGGAGGACAATAAAATGCCTAAAATCAAAACTCACAGTGGCGCAAAAAAGCGTTTTAAACTCACAAAAACCGGCAAGGTTAAACGTGCTCATGCTTTTAAGTCGCACATTCTCAACAAGAAAACAACAAAGCGTAAGAGAAATCTTCGCAAGGTAGTATGTGCCGATGCAACCAATGTTGCAAAGGTAAAGAAAATGATTCCGTATAAATAATCGGAGCATAATTTAAAGTGGAGGTTACTTAAATATGGCACGTGTTAAAGGTGCGTTAGCTACACGCAAAAGAAGAAAAAAAGTATTAAAGCTTGCTAAGGGCTATTTTGGCGCAAAGTCGAAGCTTTTTAAAACCGCTAAAGAAGCGGTTATGAAATCCGGAAATTATGCTTATATCGGTCGTAAACAGAAAAAGCGTGATTTCCGCCGTTTATGGATTACCCGTATTTCTGCCGCTGCTAAAATTAACGGTATGAATTATTCAACCTTTATGAACGGACTTAATAAGGCAGGCGTTCAGATTAACCGTAAGATGTTAGCTGATATTGCTGTAAACGATGCGAAGGGTTTTGCCGCTCTCGTTAAGACTGCTCAAAAAGCTCTTGAAAAATAATAATTATCGCCCGGGATTAAGTTCTCGGGCGAATTTTGATATTTGATTGATATTTTAAAGGAGTATTAAAGTGAAAAATCCGATAGTTATCACTTCAAAAGATAATAGAATAATCAAGTATGTAAAAAAGCTTCAAAGCTCTGCAAAATTCAGGAGAAGTGAAAACAGATTTGTTATAGAAGGCTTACGGATATGCAAAGATGCATATGAAAATGATGTGGTTTTTGATTCCGCCGTATTTTCGGAGGACTTTCTTCAAAAACATAAAGATGTGTATGATTTATTTGCATCTAAAGCTGATTTTACATATATAGTTGCAGATTCAATTTTTGAAAAAATAAGTGATACCGATACTCCGCAAGGAATAATTATTATTGCGAAAATTCCTGAAATTACTGCAAAAATATCGCAAAATAAACGATACATTGCGCTTGATAATTTGCAAGACCCTGCAAATCTCGGGGCGATTGCACGTACCTGTGAGGCACTTGGTGTAGGCGGAATAATTATTAATTCT
>JAZLFV010000210.1:0-10492 GCA_045615965.1 Acutalibacteraceae bacterium | reverse complement strand
TTTTCCAACTACATTATACCATTATTTAAGGAGTTTTGCACTACTTTTTTACCTAAAATTTCAATTTCTAACACCCCGTAATCCCGCATAAACAAAGGGGTTTCTCCACTTTCACAACCAAAAAATGGGGAAACTCAAACTAATTCGACAGAAATTTAACAAAAAAATTCCTAAAATAATAATTCCGATTATTTAAGATTGTTATTTTTTCATTTTTTTGCTTTAACTTAAAGTTTTTATTGATAAAATGTGAAATGGGTGATAAAATTATATGGTAAAATTAAGTGAATTTATCGGGGTAACAAAAATGAAAAATGCAGAATATGAGCGTTGGCTTAACAATGCCACAGAGGATAGCGATTTGGTATGTGAGCTTAAGTCAATGAATGATGAACAAATAGAGGATGCCTTCTACAGAAACCTTGAATTCGGAACAGGGGGGCTGAGAGGCATAATAGGTGCGGGAAGCAACCGTATGAATATCTATACCGTTTCCAAAGCATCGCAGGGAATCGCAAACTATATAAATCGGAACTATAAAAACGGTAGTGTTGCCGTTTCTTATGATTCAAGAATTAAATCCGAGCTTTTTGCCAAAACTGCCGCATCGGTTTTTGCCGCAAACGGAATAAAGGTCTATATTTACGATGAGCTTATGCCGACTCCCTGCCTTTCTTTTGCGGTAAGGTATTTAAAATGCTCTATGGGTGTTATGGTAACGGCATCACACAATCCTTCAAAATATAACGGTTATAAGGTTTATAATTCTGCAGGTTGCCAGATTACTACTGCCGCCGCAGATGAAATACTCTCGGAAATTGAAAAGACAGATGTGTTTTCAGATGTTAAAAAGGGCGATTTCAAAGAGCTTCTTTCGGGTGGAATGATAGAGTATATAAAAAGGAAAGTATACGATGAATTTACCGAGAATGTAAAAGCTCAAAGTGTGCTTTTCGGCGAAAAAATCAACCGCAATGTTTCTGTAGTTTATACTCCGCTTAACGGAACGGGTCTAAAACCCGTTTTGCGTGCTTTAAACGAAAGCGGATTTGATAATGTTACCGTTGTAAAAGAACAGGAAAAGCCGGACGGCAATTTCCCGACCTGCACATATCCTAATCCCGAAATAAAGGAAGCTCTTGCGCTCGGAATAGAGTATGCAAAGAAAAACAATGCAGAGCTTTTACTGGCAACCGACCCGGACTGTGACCGTGTAGGAATTGCGGTAAAAGACGAAAACGGCGAATACAAGCTTTTTACGGGAAACGAAACCGGTATGTTGCTTTTTGACTATATTTGTTCGCAAAGAATAAAGCATGGGAAAATGCCGAAAAACCCCGTTATGGTAAAAACAATAGTTACTATTGATATGGTTGAAAAAATCGCTCAAAAATACGGTGTAGAAGTAAAAAATGTTTTAACGGGATTTAAGTTTATAGGCGAGCAAATCGGATTTTTAGAGGAAAAGCAGGAGCAAGATCGTTATATTTTCGGTTTTGAGGAAAGCTATGGCTATCTTTCCGGCTCGTATGTAAGGGATAAAGACGCCGTTGATGCTTCATTCCTTATATGCGAAATGTTCAGCTTTTATAAAACCAAGGGCATAACACTTATCGAGAAGCTTAATGAATTGTATAATGAGTTCGGTTACACATTAAATTCCCTTGCTTCTTATGAATTTCCGGGCATTTCGGGATTTAAAAAGATGCAGGAGCTCATGCAAAGCTTATGCACCGGCAGGGTGAGCTTTAAAGATGTAAAAACAATGCTTGATTATAATAAGGGTATAGACGGTTTGCCTAAATCAAATGTTATAAAGTATTATTTAACTAACGGCAATAATTTTGTTGTCCGCCCATCGGGTACAGAGCCTAAAATAAAAATTTATACATCGGTTACCGCAAGCTCCTTTAACGAAGCTCAAAAAGAAACCGAGTTATTATTTAATGAAATAAAAGCAAAATTAATTTAGCAAACTAAAAAAGCAGAGGAAGCATATACTGTGCAACCTCTGCTTTTCGCTTTGAATTTATATGTCTGTTTAATTTCCGCTCCAATTATTGCGGTATTGCTTGGGCGTTTTGTTTTCGAGCGATTTAAAAAGGCTTATAAAATAGTTAGGCTCCATTCCGATTTGTTCTGATATTTCGTTTACTGAAAGATTTGTTCCTCTCAGTAGCCCTTTTGCTTTGCTTATGCGAATGTTTGAAAGATATTTTGCAGGGGAAACACCCATAATTTCTTTAAAGGTTCTTTGAAGATGAAATTTTGAAATGTTAAATTCGTGCGCCAATGAATCAAGTGTGATTTCGTCACTGTAGTGATGTCTTAAATAGCCTGCAATTTCTTTTATGTAATCGAAAGCGGAATTGTTTTCGGCTCCGCTTTTTGTTATACATTCCGTAATAAGCAGGTGAAGCAGACTATCGGCAATAATTTCGTTGTCGGAATCCTTATCGTAATTTTTTGATACATTTATTATATTTTCTATAATTTCATTGACATTGTTGCTTGAAGAAAGCATTGAAACGGGGGAGCCGTTTGTTTTTTCCAGATACTTTTCGTAATATGTTTTTATGCTTTTGCCGTTTAAATGTACCCACGCCATTTCCCACTTTTCGCTCGAAATATCCGTATAATATTTTTGTGGATTTTTGCAATCAATAAACATAATGCTTCCGGGGATGAGCTGGTATTTTTCTTCGCAATATTCTAATGCACCTTTGCCTGAAAGAGTTATCTTTATAAGATAAGAATCAAGCCCGATTCGTTCGGTGTAATAAGACTTGCCGGAGTAAAAACGACCGGATTCCTGAATGTAAAGCAGATTTTCTTTTGCAAAGGCGCTTGCATTTACAAATTTCCATACAGGTTTTTTCAGCATATCAAGCCGATATTTAATTTGTGACATAACAATTCTCCAAAACCGCAAGATTTTAATATTTTTCAGCAATGGTATTATATCATAAAATTATGCAAAAATCTATAATAAATTTGGGTGATTATGATGAAGTATTATTTGGCGGTAGATATAGGCGCTTCAAGTGGGCGTCATATTTTAGGCTCGATTCAGAACGGAAAGCTTAAATTAAAAGAAATATACCGCTTTGATAACGGTTTAAAAGAGGCTGACGGAAATCTCACTTGGGATATAGATAGCTTAACCGAAAATGTAATTGAAGGTATTGCAAAATGCAGAGAAATATGCAAAATTCCCGAAACGGTTGCTATTGATACTTGGGGCGTTGACTATGTTCTTTTAGATGAATGTAAAAACGAAATTAAACCTACCTTTGCCTATAGGGATAGCAGAACAAACGCTATTCCCGAAGAGATAGATAAAATAATTCCCCGAAAAGATTTGTTTGAAAGAACGGGTATTACCGCTATAAATTTCAATTCAATTTATCAGTTGTACTGCGATAAAAAGTCGGGGAAAATGGATAAGGCAAGGCATTTTTTAATGATGCCCGATTATCTTTCGTATAAGCTTACGGGCATTATGGCAAACGAATATACAAATGCCACAACGGGTGGTCTTGTAAGCACAAAAACAACCGATTGGGATTATGAGCTTATAGAAATGCTCGGATTTAACAAGGATATGTTTTTGCCGTTATCAAAACCTGCAACAAAGCTCGGCAATTTTACCGATGATATTAAGAAAAAGGTAGGCTTTGATGCCACGGTTATCCACGCTCCATCCCACGATACCGCATCTGCTGTTGCCGCCTGCCCGATTGATGATAAAAGCGTTTATATTTCTTCGGGTACTTGGAGTCTTATAGGCACAGAAAACAAAGAACCCGTATTGGATTTTTGCGCAAGTCAAAACGGATTTTCAAACGAGGGCGGTGTGGAATACCGCTATAGATTCCTTGAGAATATAATCGGTATGTGGTTTTTTCAAAATATAAGGAAAAATCTTGATAAAAAATATACATACGATGAAATGATGTTTATGGCAAAGGAAAGTAAGTATAATAAGCTTATTAATCCTGCCGACAATTCCTTTATGGCTCCCGAAAATATGATAAACGCCATAAGAACCTATTTGAGTGACGATAATTTACCTGTTGCCGATATATTAAAGAGTGTTTATTTATCCCTTGCAAATTCTTATGACGAAGCCGTCAAAACAATAGAAAAGTATTCAAACAAAAAGATTGATAATATTTTGATTGTAGGCGGCGGAAGTAAGGATAAATACCTAAACGAGCTGACCTCAAAGGTAACCGGAAAAAAGGTTTTAACCGGTCTTTCTGAGGGAACTGCAACGGGTAATCTTATTTCTCAGATTATGTATAGTGAAAGTATAAACTTAAGCGAAGCAAGAGAAATAATAAAAAGGTCTTTTGAAATAAAGGAGGCAATCTGATGAGCAGATACGAAGAAGCAAAAAAAATTTATGAGGCACTTGGTGTTGACACCGAAAAAGCCTTAAATACCCTTAAAGATGTAACCGTTTCGGTTCATTGTTGGCAGGGTGACGATGTTGGCGGCTTTGATAATAAGGAGGCGCTTTCGGGCGGTATTCAAACAACCGGCAATTATATAGGTAAGGCAACAACTCCCGAAGAGCTGATGGCAGACCTTGATAAGGCATTTTCGCTCACACCCGGTAAAAAGAAATTAAATCTTCACGCCTCTTATGCCATAGCCGAGGACGGCGAAAAGATTGAAAGAGATAAAATAACTCCGAAGCACTTTGAAAAATGGGTTAAGTTTGCAAAGGATAGAGGAATGGGTATTGACTTTAACCCAACATTCTTTGCTCACCCGATGGTTAAGGATAATTTAACCCTTTCTTCGCCTGACGAAAAGATCAGAAAATATTGGATAGAGCACGGCAAACGCTGTGTTGAAATTTCGCAGTATTTTGCAGAGCAGACAGGTATCCCCTGCGTTATGAATATCTGGATTCCCGATGGTTATAAGGATATCCCTGCCGACAGAATGGGCCCAAGGGCAAGATTTAAGGATTCGCTCGACCAAATCCTTTCCGTTCCTTATGATAAGAATAAGGTTTATGTAACCCTTGAATCAAAGGTATTCGGAATAGGCCTTGAAAGCTATACGGTCGGTTCTTCCGAATTTTGCCTTTCATATTCCGATTATAAAAAGATTACCCCATTAATGGATAACGGACATTATCATCCGACCGAGGTTGTAAGCGATAAAATTTCTTCGCTTTTGCTCTTTAATGAAAAAATTGCTTTACATATTACAAGAGCAGTCCGTTGGGATAGCGACCATGTTGTTTTGCTTGATGACGAAACAAAGGAAATCGCAAAGGAAATAGTTAGAAACGATGCGCTTGACCGTGTATTTATCGCAACCGACTATTTTGATGCCTCCATAAACAGAATTTCAGCTTGGATAATGGGCGTACGCAATGTAGAAAAGGCGCTTTTGTTTGCGCTTTTACAGCCGAATGAAAAAATGAAAGCACTTCAGGATAATAACGAGCTTACCGAGCTTATGGTTTTAAGCGAAGAACTTAAAACTGCTCCTATGGGAGATATTTGGAACGAATATCTTTCCCGTGAGGGTGTAAAAGCCGATTATTTTGAAGATGTTAAAAAATATGAAAAAGAAGTATTGGTGAAAAGATAATGAAAAACATATTGGAGTCAAAATTTGTAGTAGAAATGGCAAGAACAACCGCAAATATGTACCGTCAGGGTTGGGACGAGCGCAACGGCGGAAACATAAGCGTTATGCTTGATGAAGATGAGGTAGCCGAGTATCTTGATTTAAACAATGTTATAAGAACAATACCAACCGGCTTTGATGCTTCAGAGCTTATCGGTAAAATCTTTATTGTAACGGGAACGGGAAAATACTTTAAGAATGTTGAATATGACCCCGAAACAAATTTAGGTATTATCCGCATTGCAAAAGACGGTACAACAGCAGAGCTTTTGTGGGGCTATAAAGACGGCGGCAAGTTTACAAGTGAGCTTCCTGCGCATCTTATGAGCCATATATCCCGCCTTAAACAAAATCCCAATAACAGAGTAATTCTTCATTGCCATCCCACATATACTCTTGCGATGAATTACTGTGTCCCGCTTGACGAAAAGATTTTCACCCATAAATTATGGGAAACCTGTACGGAATGTATGGTAGTATTTCCGGATGGGGTAGGCGTTCTCCCGTGGATGCTTTGCGGAACAAATGAGATAGGCGAAGCTACTGCCAAAAAGATGGAGGAATTCCGTCTTGTTGTTTGGGGACTTCACGGTCTTTACGGTTGCGGAGTTGATATGGACGAGGCATTCGGTCTTGTTGAAACGGTGGAAAAAGCAGCTCAGCTTTATATGATAAGCGCACATTTGCCGAGGATAAACACCATAAGCGATGACCAGCTCCGTCAAATCGCAAAAGGCTTCAATGTAAAGTACAGAGAAGATTTTCTTAACTGATAATTGCTAATAATGCTCCCGTGTGGGCTTATTATATGAGGTTTTGCCAAAGACCTTGTTGCGATTGCGGCTTTTGAATTTGTCCGGGCGAACAAACTAAAAAGCTTAAAATCGCAAAAAAGTGCGCCGCATTTTAAAAATGCGGCGTTATTTTTTTCAAAAAATTAACTTTTTATTTGACCTTAATAATTGTTTGTGTTAATATTTAAGCGGTGATTTTATGTTTGGTTATATTTGGCCGATAGGGCTTGTGGTGATTTCCAATATTGTTTATCAGATATGCGCTAAATCAACCCCTAAAGCCATTGACCCGTTTGCTTCGCTTACGGTTACATATACGGTCAGCGCCGTTGCTTGCGCAATTCTTTATTTTGTTATCGGCAAAGGCGGAAACATATTTAAAGAGTATACAAAGCTTAATTGGGCGCCCTTTACTTTAGGACTTGTTATAATAGGTCTTGAGGCAGGCTTTATCTTTGTTTATAAGGCGGGATGGCAGGTAAGCACGGCGTCAATAGTACAAAGCTCTTTCTTGGCGGTGGCACTAATATTTGTGGGATTTTTGCTTTACAAGGAAGATTTATCGCTTAATAAAATAATCGGCGTTGTAATTTGCTTAATAGGTCTTTATTTTATAAATAAAAAGTGAGAATAATTTAAGGAGTATGCGTAAATTTTTGCGTATATTCCTTTTTTTCTTTAAAAAATTAAGGATTTATAATCAAATTGTGGATTTTTTCAAAGCTTTGTGATATAATCAGTCTGTAATTTTATTTCTTATGATTAGGAGTATTTTTATGAGTAAGCTTATTATTAACAATGCCGATTTAGGCGGAAAAAAGGTTACAATCGTTGCAGAAAGCGGTAAAATCACCGATATTTGCGAAAATCCCATTGCAGGCGGAATAGATGCGGGCGGTAAACGGGTAGTTCCCGGCGTTATTGATGTTCATTCCCACGGATGTATCGGGCTTGACACAATGGATGCTGATTTCGAGCCGATGTGTAAATTCCTTGCAAGTAAGGGAACAACTTCTTGGCTTCCCACTACAATGACTATGGATGCCGAAAGTCTGCGCCGTGTTACAACGGCTAAAACCGATTTTAAGGGCACACAGATTTTGGGATTCCATTTGGAAGGTCCGTATATTTCAAAGGAGTATAAGGGTGCGCAAAATGAAGCCTACATAAAAAATCCCGATATAGATGAATTTAATACAATACCTAATGTTAAAATGATTACATTAGCGCCTGAGCTTGAGGGTGCAATGGAGTTTATTAAACAGGCAGACTGTGTTTCGGTAATAGGTCATACAGCTTGTGATTACGAAACGGCGATTAAAGCGATTGAATGCGGCGCCAACTGTTTAACCCATACCTTTAATGCAATGCCCGGTATTCATCACAGAAAGCCGGGACCCATCGGGGCAGCTGTTGAAAAACACATTTATGCCCAGCTTATATGCGATGGGCTTCACATTGCAAAGCCGGTTGTTATTGCCGCTTATAAAATGTTTGGTGCCGATAGGCTTACTCTTATAAGTGATTCCATCCGCTCGGCAGGTCTTCCCGATGGAGTTTACGAATCGGGCGGTCTTGATGTTTATCTTAAAAACGGAGAGGCACGGTTAAAGGACGGAACACTTGCCGGAAGCAGCGCAACGCTTTGGCAATGCGTGAAAAAAGCGGTTGAGTTCGGAATACCTTTTGAAGATGCAGTAAGAATGGCAACGAGAACCCCTGCCGAATTATTGGGTATTAACAAGGGCAGAGTTGAGGTAGGCTTTGATGCAGACCTTTTGCTGATAGATGAAAATATGGATATAAACACGGTAATAATAGCCGGAGAAATATTTGAGGATTGAGGAAAAAACTATGAATCTTTACGGTATAGAATTTGATGTTAAAAATATTCCCGCACTTGATAAAAAATTTATTCCCATAGGTGTATTTTTTGATGCATTTTTAAAAGATGCAAAGGAGCCTATTGCCATTTCGGTTGAGCGTAATGCAGGTCTTGTATGTGTTTACGATACATTTATCCACGGCACAAAAGATATGTATAAGGCGGATTGCTACTATATAGAGCGAATTTGCAAAATTCTTCTGTGGCTTAAGGGCGGATGTAAAATAACCGTTTTCGGCAACCGTGATGTGTATGAGTTTTTAAAGAACGAATACTCTGCAACAGGGAAGCGTGCTTATGATTTTGAAACAATGGGCAACATTTATGAAAAGCCGTTTGAAGTTTTGTGGGCTCCGTATTCGGAGAAAACCGAATCCAAAGATAGTGCTATGCCTTTGGGCGGTCATACAAAGGGTTGCCGCATAGGCTTTGACGCAGGCGGCAGCGACCGCAAGGTTTCGGCTGTAATAGACGGCGAAGTGGTTTACAGCGAAGAGGTTATTTGGCATCCAAAGCTTAATGAAGACCCTCAATATCATTATAACGAGATTTTAACAGCTTTAAAAACCGCCGCATCCAAGATGCCACGTGTTGATGCAATAGGAATCAGCTCGGCAGGCATTTTCGTTGATAATAAGGCAAGGCTTGTGTCACTTTTCATTAAGGTACCCCGTCCCGTTTTTGAAGAAAAGGTAAAACATATTTACGACCGTGTATGCAAGCAGATGGGTGATATTCCTTATTTCGTTGCAAATGACGGTGATGTTACCGCCCTTGCAGGTGCTATTGAGCTTAACGGTACAGGCGTTTTGGGCATTGCAATGGGTACAAGCGAAGCCGGAGGTTATGTAAATTCCGAGGGCAATATAACGGGCTGGCTTAATGAGCTTGCCTTTGTTCCGGTAGATGCTTCGCCGGATGCTATGGAAGATGAATGGTCAGGCGATATAGGATGCGGAGTAAAATATTTTTCACAGGACGGCATAATAAAATTAGCGCCTGCCGCAGGAATTGAGCTTGAAGAAGGTCTTACACCTGCCGAAAAGCTTAAGGTTGTTCAAAAAGAAATAGAAGCAGGAAATAAAAATGCGTTTTTGATATATGAATCAATCGGTTGCTACCTTGCACATACCCTTGACTTTTATTCCCGTTTCTATGATATAAATCATCTTTTGCTTTTGGGTCGTGTAACCTCAGGCAAGGGAGGAGAAGCACTTATAGCCACCTGCAAAAAGGTACTTGCAGAGCAGTATCCGAATCTCAACATAAATATTGTTTTGCCGGATGAAAACAGTCGCCGTGTGGGTCAGAGTGTTGCCGCCGCAGGTCTTGTTAAGCTTTGATTATAAAAAGGATAAAAGATGAAAGAACAAGTTATAGATTTTTTAAATAAAAACAGTATTCCCTTTGAGCTTGCCGAGCATAATCCGGTTTTTACAATGGAGGATATGATTAACGAGGGGCTCAATAAAAAGGGAACACTTGCGAAAAATCTTTTTATAAGGGACCAAAAAGGCAAACGCCATTTTCTTGTTACCGCTTCTAATGATACGGTTATTAATTTAAAGGATTTGGGCGAAAAGCTCGGCATAGGTAAGATTAGCTTTGCTTCACCTGAGCGCCTTATGAAGTATTTGGGGCTTGAGCCCGGTTGTGTTTCTCCGTTCGGGCTTCTAAACGATACGGAAAACGCCGTGGAAATGGTGTTGGATAAAAAATTGCAGGGGAGCGAAAAAATTTCCGTTCATCCTAACTGTCACAATGCTACGGTTTGGTTATCGTTTGACTCTCTTAAAAAATCCATAGAGATTATGGGTAACGATTTAAAAATAACAGAGCTTTAGCTTTGATACAAAAATTCTTTCGGGAGCTTTTAAAATGATAAAAATTTCACCCTCTGTTTTGTCTGCTGATTTTCTGCGATTTACAAAAGAAATTGAAAAAATGGAGAATTTGGGAATAGATATGCTTCATATTGATGTTATGGACGGCATTTTTGTTCCGAATATTTCCTTTGGAAACCCTCTTATTAAGTCAATAAAGGCGCATACAAAACTGCCGCTTGATGTTCATCTTATGATTGACCGTCCGCACAGATATATAGAAGATTTTGCAAAATATGCGGATATTTTGGGCTTCCACTTTGAGGCAGGCTCGG
>JAZLFV010000209.1:0-10373 GCA_045615965.1 Acutalibacteraceae bacterium | reverse complement strand
TTCTGCTCAAAAAGCTGTATCTCAGCTCTCTTGCGGCGGTTTCAAGACTTTTTCCGTTTTGCTTTGCATAGGTTATTACATCGCCTTTTTCGGAATAAAACGGGATATCAAGGCTTTTGCACAGATTTCTTGAAAACTCTTCGTCACGGTCGGCTTCTTTTCCTCTTATCCCGTGGTTAAAATGCGCCGCAGAAATCTCTATTTCAAACTCACTTTTAAGCGAATACAAAATATGAAGAAGCGATACCGAATCAGCGCCGCCCGAAAGCGCAACCGTTATTTTATCGCCCGAAGAAATCAGATTAAACCTTTTGTTGGCTTCTTTTATTTTATTTACCATTGTTATATGATGTTCGGTCAACTCCCGTATAACGGGTATATTTACTATCCCAATAAAGCGGTATTGAACCGGTTTCGCCGTGGCGGTTTTTGGCTATAATACATTCTGCCTTATTCGGGTCTGAAAGGTTGTCCGCCGATTCCTTCTCGCTATCGTAGTATCCCTCTCTGTAAAGGAACAAAACAATATCGGCATCCTGCTCGATTGAGCCTGAATCACGAAGGTCGGCAAGGGCGGGCTTGTGCGATTTTCCCTTTTGCTCGGTTGCACGGGAAAGCTGTGCACAGGCGATTACCGGAACCTTTAATTCCTTTGCCATTATTTTAAGGCTTCGTGTGATTTCGGAAATTTCCTGAACACGGTTATCGTTTTGCCTTGGAGTATGCATAAGTCCCAGATAGTCGATAATAACAAGGTCAACCTTTTTCATACGGCGAAGCTTCGCCTTCATTTCGGGAACCGTTATGGTTGATGTTTCATCAAAATAAAGCTCCGATTTTGCTATTATTTCACCGGCGCTTACGATGCGTGTCCAATCGTCTGCCTCAAGCTCGGCTGTACGCAATTTTTGGCTTGATACCGCAGCTTCGCTTGAAATCAGACGCTGTGCTAATTGGTCACGTGTCATTTCAAGTGAGAAAAAGCAAACGGTTTTTTTGGAATTTATCGCAACATTTCTTGCTATATTAAGTGCAAATGCCGTTTTACCCATACCCGGACGTGCGCCTAAAATTATAAGGTCTGATTTATTAAGACCCGTAATCATACGGTCGAGGTC
Source organism: Acutalibacteraceae bacterium (assembly GCA_045615965.1). Classification (GTDB taxonomy): domain Bacteria; phylum Bacillota; class Clostridia; order Oscillospirales; family Acutalibacteraceae; genus UBA737. The sequence goes on along the minus strand of JAZLFV010000209.1, from coordinate 9,255 downwards.
GTTAATTCCGGAGGGAATACCCACATAATCGTCTTTAGTTTCAGGGTCGGACATTTTGTTAAGGCGGTCATAGGTTTCATTTTCAATGACCTGCTTTACATGAGTCAGTCCGCTTATATCTCTGCCCGAGCGGATTTCGTAAATTCTTTGCTCCGCACTATCCAAAAGCTTACCCGAATCAAGCAGGTTTTCGTCAATATCCTTAATTATGCCGTTCGCCGCTTCAAGAAGTGCTCTTGAATAATAATGCTCCCTTACAATAGCAACATATTCAAGCACATTTGCAGTAGAAGAAACGCATTGCATAAGCTGCGTTAAATACGCCTTTCCGCCGTCATCATCGTATGTACCGTTCTTTTTAAGTGTTTCAAGCAATGATATAAAATCTATGACCTGATTGAATTCATACATCACAGAAATTGCATTATATATATCCCTGTGCTGAGGCAAATAAAAATACTCCGGCTTTATAGAGAGAGCAATGTCGTTAAGGCATTTAGGGTCTATAATGATAGAGCCTAATATTGCCTGCTCCGCCTCAAGCGAATACGGTTGCCTCGAAAATCCGCCCATAAAATCTGTATTACTCATTATTCCGTTACCTTTACGGTGATAGCAGCGGAAATTCCGTTATAAAGCTTTATTTCCGCTTTGTATTCACCGAAGTTTTTTATATCTGCTACGGTCATCTTTTTTCTGTCTATTTTAATTCCTAACTGCTTTTCGACCTCTGCGGCTATTTCCTTTGAGGTTATACTGCCGAAAAGCCTGCCGGCAGAGCCCGCCTTTGCGGTAAGTGTTACCGATTTACCGTTAAGCTTATTTGCCGTTTCGGTTGCACGGTCTATCTCCTCCTGCTTATGGTGAGCCGCCGATTCAGTCTTGCTTTTAAGCTCGCTCATTGCGGCGTTATCCGCTTCAACTGCTAAATTTTTCGGGAAAAGGAAATTTCTTGCGTATCCGTCCGATACATTACAGAGCTCTCCCTTTTTACCCTTGCCTTTAACATCTGCAAGTAGAATTACTTTCATTTTATTTTACCTCTTTTTTCGTGTTTATATCTCAACTATGACCGGCAGAATCATAGGACTTCTATGGGTTTTATTGTAAAGAAATTTGGAAACACCGTCTTTTATACGGGTTTTATAAATATTCCAATCGTTTATGTTCAAACGGTAGCAGGATTCCAAAATATCATAAACCGATTCTTCTATCTGAGACATAAGCTCTTCCGATTCCTTTACAAAAACAAATCCTCTTGATACTATTTCCGGCTTTGAAAGTACCTCTCGTGTTACGGCATCAACAACAACCGTTACAACAATAATTCCGCCCTCTGCCAAGTGTTTTCTGTCACGCAGAACTATGGAGCCTACATCGCCGACACCCAAACCGTCAACCAAAACCCTGCCTGCAGGTACGGTAGCCGATGTATTCACACCGTTTTTTGAAAGCTCTATAACAGTTCCGTTATTTCCAATAATAATATTATCGCTTTCAACACCCATTGCCATTCCCAAAAGAGAATGCTTATAAAGATGCTTTTGCTCGCCGTGAACAGGTATAAAATATTTAGGTTTTACAACGCTTAACATCATTTTAAGCTCTTCCTGGCAGGCATGCCCCGAAACATGAACATCGTACATCTTTTCGTAAACAACATTCGCTTTACGCTTTATTAGCTCGTTTACAACCTTACTTACGGTTTTTTCATTTCCCGGAATAGGCGTTGCCGAAATTATGAACATATCTCCGGCATTTATATCAATCTGCCTATGCTCCGAAAAAGCAATTCTGTGAAGCGCCGAAAGCGGTTCGCCCTGACTTCCCGTTGTTACAACAACTATCTGCTCATCAGGATAGTTTTTGACCGTTTCTATTTCAATCAGCACACCCTCCGGCAGATTTAAATAACCAAGCTCGGATGCAACCTTGACAACATTCAGCATACTTCTTCCCGAAACAGCAACCTTTCTGCCGAATTTTGCCGCAAGGTCAACAATCTGCTGAATGCGGTGAATGTTCGATGAAAATGTTGCAACAATAATTCTGTGACCCTCGGCACGGTTAAACAGCATTTCAAGCGATGAGCCTACAAGTCTTTCTGAAGGGGTATAACCCGGTCGCTCTGCGTTTGTTGAATCTGAGAGGAGTGCCAAAACGCCCTTTCTGCCCAGCTCCGCAAAGCGTGCAAGGTCTATCATTTTATCGTCTATCGGTGTAGTGTCTATTTTAAAATCGCCCGTTTGAACTACCGTTCCGGCAGGTGTTGTAATCGCAAAGCCTACGGCATCGGGTATAGAATGGTTCACATGGATAAACTCAACCGAAAACTTGCCGAGCTTTACCGTTTCCCCGTCTGCCACAACATTCAGTTTTGCTTCGTTTTGGAGCTTATGCTCCTTTAGTTTTTCTGTTATCAGCGCAATAGTAAGCCTTGTTGCGAAAATCGGAACATTGAATTCACGAAGCAGATACGGTATTGCTCCGATATGGTCTTCGTGACCGTGGGTAATTACAAGACCTTTTATCTTATCTTTACATTCAAGTACATAAGAAAAATCCGGAATTACGATATCTATGCCCGGCGTTTCCTCATCCGGAAAGCTCATTCCGCAATCAACAAGAATCATATCGCCGTCATATTCGTAAAGTGTCATATTCTTGCCGATTTCCTCAAGACCGCCGAGCGGCATAATCTTTATCGGCTTAGGTTTCGGCTGTCTTTCGTTTCTTTGACCGCCTTGGGCGTTCTTTTTATAGCCGTTGCTCGCCGGCTTGTTTGTTTTTTTCTCGAATTTCTGTGATAAATCACTACCGTTTATTATATCCTGCGTTGCAGCCTTCAAAGCGGCTCTGTTATAGAAATTCTTTTTTGCAGAATACCCGTAGGCTTTCTTCTGCTTGGGTTCAGACATTAAAATACCTCCTGAAAAATCTAAAATTTATTCTACCGTTTATGTGCCTAAACGGTTACTTATTTCCCGTTGAGCCGAATCCGCCCTCACCTCTTGAAGAGGATTCGAGACTTTTGGTTTCGGTAAAAGACGCCTTAACATAAGGCATAAGTACAAGTTGTGCTACTCGCTCGCCGTTTTCTACAGTTTGCGGAGCAGAAGACTGATTATAAAGCGGAATCATTATTTCGCCTCTGTAATCGCTATCAATAACGCCTACCTTATTTGCAGGCGCAAGACCTTTTTTGGTTGCAAGACCGCTTCTTGCAAAAATAAAGCCGCCAAGCCCTTCCGGTATTTCGAGGGCAATTCCCGTATGCACCAAATATGTTTGACCGGGTAAAACAGTTATGCTTTCTTCCTGTAACAAGGCATATAAATCAGCACCGGCAGAAAACTCAGTACCGTATGACGGAACGGTTGCATCGCCGTTTAATTTTACAAACCTTACTTCTGCCATAAATATGCCCCCACGATAATAGATATCTATATAATACCATATTACAGGGATTAAAACAAGCACTTTTTCTTATCTTTACACATATTTGTCAATATTTTGAAAATATACCGTAATTTGACTTTGTAAACTGTTTGTGATACTATAATTTTACTTATACGGAGAGGTGAATTATGCCTATTAAAGAAGATGTAAACCATATTTTTGAAATAAATCCGCTTGCCTGCGGTCAAGCGGTGCTTTGTATGTTATCTGGGCTTGACTTTTCACAGATTTTCGAGCTTGTGGGAACCGAGCGTGAAACAACCCTTAAGGATATGAAATATGCCCTTAAAGCTCTTGAAATAGGTATTTCGGCGGAACGCCATCAGGCAAACCGCAAAGAGGATTTGCCCGATATTGCGCTATTAAGCCTTGAAACACCAAAATGCTGGCATTGGTCATTGTATTATAAAGGAAAGTTTTACGACCCTGAGCACGGTGTTTCGAATGACTTCCCCGTATCTGCAAGAAAATACTTTTGGGAGCTTTATTAGTTTATCTTACAACCGTTCCCGCATCCGATTTTTCGAGAATGAATATATTTTTCGTTTTAAGGTCTTTTACACCAACATAGACAAGCAATTCCTGCTTACTTTCGTTTTCACACAAAAATTCATAACAGCGCACCTCTCCGCCCGAATCGGTAGGTATAAGCGCTATAAGCGAAGATTTTACCGTTAGTAAATCGCTAACGGTTTTTTTAGCCTCTTCAAGCGAATATTTTGGTGTTTCAAAGGCTCTTTCGGTATGATTTGTAAGATATCCGCCGCTTTCAAACAACATTATTTCTCCTGTGTCAAGCGCAACTCCTACCTTAATTAAATCCGTATAGCAAAATGTCTGACCGTCAAGATAAGCAAAATTGGTTACACAAACTCCCTCATCCGAAAAGCTATAAGTTTCAACCATATTTGTAACGCCCAAATTCCGCATAAATTCCTTTGCGTAATCCGCCGCTGTTTTATTTGAAAGTTTGCTTCCGCTCACACTACGGTTTTTTCGCATATAAACAATATATCCTCCGCTTTTTGAAAGACATACGGTCATATTATCGTTTTTAAAACGGTAGCACTTTATTTTGCCATCCTGCATACCGTCATATTTGAGCGAGCCGTCATTAACACCGAACACCTTTTCTGCCTTTTTCTTGCACTCAGCTTTGGAAAAAACTTTTTTGCCCGAAATCATAAGCGGTTCTTTTGATAAAATATGGTCGGAAAACGGACCGTCATATATGAGTGTCGGATAATCGCTTAAATCTTCCTCTAAATCGTCAAGCGAGGTTGCAAGCGTTTTTATATCAACACTTTTATCTATTTTTTCATCAAGTAAAACGGCAAAATCCTCTAAATTTTCATAGCTTACATTCGTGGTTGCAACCGCTTTTGAAATCTTTTTTGAGGTATCAAGCAAATTCAAAAGCTTTTGAGTTTCTTCCGGCTTTATCTGACCGTCTTCCGCAGTACTTTCGGAAATACTCATAGCATAATTTCCGACCTGCGAAAGAAATTTATAAAGCGTTCCCGAATTTTTACTTCCGTTCGGAAGATTGCCAAGTGAATCCTTTGCAAGCTCACCCTCGGCATAAAGCCTTGCCGACATCTTTGCAAGGTCTTGCCCGTTTTTCAGATACACCGCTTTGTTTAATGTTTCGGTTATATTATTCAGCGATGAGGTGAGTGAATTAAGGCTTTTGGCATACTCGTTTTCAATATAAAGCTTATACCTTTTTGTGTTCTGCCTTTCTTTTATAAAATATCCGAATCCCAAAACCGATATTGCGCATGCAAATGCGATAATTTTTACTGTTGTTCTTTTTTTCATAAGATTTCCTCCCTTTCATATCAACTATTTTTACCTAAAAATTGTTATTTTATAACGATTACTTGATTTTTAATTTTTTTTGTGCTATATTATAGCTATATTTGTATATTTAAAAGCTTCGAGCAGGAGAGTAACAAAGCTGTAAAGCCATAAAGCGAGTCGGGGATTGGTGCGAGCCCGATAGGCCGTGTTTTGCGAAAATCACCTGTTAGCCGCAAATCCGAAAGGCTTTCGCCGATTAAGATGCGCCGTGTTACCTGCGTTATCAGGTTCAGGGATAGGTCTGTCCCTCGTAATAGGTGGTTAAAAAAGCTTCCCCTTGTCCTATTATGGATAAGGGGATATTTCTTTAAAAGAGGTTAGTTTTATGTACGAAAGCATTTCGCCCAACACCGATTTTGTTGAGCAGGAAAAGAAAATCAAGGAATTTTGGGATAAGGAAGATATCTTCAAAAAAAGTATTGAAGAAAAGGCAAAAGGGACTCCTTATGTGTTTTATGACGGTCCTCCTACCGCAAACGGCAAGCCGCATATCGGTCATGTGCTTACACGTGTTATAAAGGATATGATTCCCCGTTATCGCACGATGAAAGGATATATGGTTCCCCGTAAAGCAGGCTGGGATACCCACGGTCTTCCGGTTGAGCTTGAGGTTGAAAAGCTTTTGGGTCTTGACGGCAAAGAGCAGATTGAACAGTACGGCTTAGAACCTTTTATTGACCATTGCAAGGAATCTGTTTGGAAATACAAGGGTATGTGGGAGGATTTTTCAAAAACCGTTGGCTTCTGGGCGGATATGGATAATCCTTATGTAACATACGATAATAATTTTATTGAATCCGAATGGTGGGCTTTGAAGCAAATCTTTGAAAAGGGTCTTTTGTACAAAGGCTTTAAGATTGTTCCTTATTGCCCCCGTTGCGGAACTCCCCTTTCTTCCCACGAAGTTGCGCAGGGTTATAAAGCTGTAAAGGAGCGTTCTGCGGTTGTCCGCTTTAAGGTTAAGGGTGAAGATAATTATTTCCTTGCTTGGACTACCACCCCTTGGACACTTCCCTCAAATGTTGCTTTGTGCGTTAATCCCGATGAAGAGTATGCGCTCGTAAAGGCAAATGACGGCTACACATACTATATGGCAACTGCGCTTCTTGACAAGGTTTTAGGCAAGCTTGCAACCGAAGATAAACCTGCATATGAAATTTTGAAGACATATAAAGGCACAGAGCTTGAATATAAAGAATATGAGCCTTTGTTTAAATGTGCAGGAGAAAAAGCCGAGCAACAGCATAAAAAAGCTCATTTCGTAACCTGTGACAGTTATGTAACAATGTCTGACGGTACAGGTATCGTTCATATTGCTCCTGCTTTCGGTGAGGATGACTCAAAGGTAGGCAGAAAATACGATTTGCCCTTTGTTCAGTTTGTAAATGGCAAGGGTGAGCTTACGGAGGAAACTCCTTACGCAGGCAAATTTGTTAAGGATGCCGACCCGCTTGTTTTAACCGACCTTGACAAACAAGGCTTATTATTTGATGCTCCGAAATTTGAGCATGACTATCCGTTCTGTTGGCGCTGCGATACTCCGCTCATCTACTATGCCCGTGAATCTTGGTTTATCAAGATGATCGATGTTAAGGAAGACCTTATAAAAAATAACAACACAATAAATTGGATTCCCGATTCTATCGGAAAAGGAAGATTCGGCGATTGGCTTAACAATGTTCAGGATTGGGGTATTTCCCGTAACAGATATTGGGGAACACCGCTTAATATATGGACCTGCGAATGTGGTCATATGCACTCTATCGGCTCTATTGAAGAGTTGAAGTCTATGTCAGATAACTGCCCCGATGATATTGAGCTTCACAGACCTTATATTGATAATGTTACAATTAAATGTCCGCATTGCGGCAAAGAGATGCACCGTGTTCCCGAGGTTATCGACTGCTGGTTTGATTCAGGCTCGATGCCCTTTGCACAGCATCACTATCCGTTTGAAAACAAAGAATTGTTTGAGGCACAATTCCCTGCTGACTTCATATCGGAAGCGGTTGACCAGACAAGAGGTTGGTTCTATTCACTTCTTGCCATTTCGACCTTAATATTTAACAAAGCGCCATATAAAAATGTTATAGTGCTGGGTCATGTTCAGGACGAAAACGGTCAAAAAATGAGCAAATCAAAGGGTAACGCAGTTGACCCGTTTGATGCACTTTCAAGCTACGGTGCAGATGCTATACGCTGGTATTTTTATACAAATTCAGCGCCGTGGTTACCAAACCGCTTCCATGGGAAAGCCGTTACCGAAGGTCAGCGCAAGTTTATGGGTACACTTTGGAACACATACGCTTTCTATGTGCTTTATGCCGATATTGATAAATTCGACCCCACAAAATACAATCTTGCCGATTGCAAGCTTACAGTTATGGATAAATGGCTTTTATCCAAACTTAATTCCTGCATAAAAACGGTTGACGATAACCTTGCAAATTACCGCATACCCGAAGCCGCCCGTGCCTTACAGGATTTTGTTGACGGTATGAGCAACTGGTATGTACGCCGTGGGCGTGAACGCTATTGGGGGCTTACCCTCACAGATGATAAGATACCCGCCTATATGACTCTTTACACCGCTCTTGTAAAGACCTGCCTTACAGCCGCACCGATGATTCCATTTATGACCGAAGCCATTTATCAGAATATCGTCAGAAAAGTTAATAACGAAGCGCCTGTTTCTATTCATTTATGTGATTTCCCGAAGGTTGAGGAAGCACGCATTGATGCCGAGCTTGAAGCAAAGATGGATACAGTTCTTGAAATTGTTGTTTTAGGCCGTGCTTCAAGAAACGGCGCAAATCTCAAGAACAGGCAACCTCTCAGCACAATGTATGTTAAATGCGAGGAAAAGCTCGAAGATTTCTATACCGATATCATTCGTGATGAGCTTAACATCAAAAATGTTGAGTTTACCGATAATGTAGGTGATTTTGTTTCATATAGCTTTAAGCCTCAGCTTAAAACAGTTGGTCCTAAATACGGTAAGCAGTTAGGTGAAATCCGCAAGGCACTCTCTGAGCTTAACGGTACAACCGCCAAAGCCGAACTCGACCAAAACGGAAAGCTTACATTTGATTTTGCAAGCGGAGCAGTTGAGCTCACCGCTGATGATTTGCTTATTGAAGCTAAACAAAAAGAAGGCTTCTTCACCCTTACAGATAACGGCATCACGGTTGCAATCGATACAACCCTTACGGAGGACCTTATAAACGAAGGCTTTGTTCGTGAGATAATCAGCAAAATCCAAACCATGCGCAAGGATGCAGGATTTAATGTTACAGACCATATAAATGTAACCATTGAGGGCTCAAGCCGTGTTGTTGATATAGCACTTAAAATGAGTGATGATATCGCCGGCGATACTCTTTGTGATTCGCTTATAAACACTTCTCCCATAGGCTTTGTAAAAGATTGGGATATAAACGGCGAGCCTTTAAAAATCGGTGTTGAAAGGATATAAACTAAAATGAGTGAAAATGATTTTTCCCGTGATGATTTTATTGATATCAGCTCCTCTTCCGGAACTGAAGAAAATAAAAAAATTCATATTGAACAGTATGCCGAAAAATACGGCAACGGAATTTTCAAAAGTTTAGGAACAATTATTAAATGCATAGCATTTCTCATTTGTTTTACCATTATTATTGGAAGTTTTATTGCGGCATATTTCGTATTCACTTTTGATAAAACATTCCTTGCCATTGCTGCCGGAATTGTTGTTGTAGGTCTTATAGTAGGTCTTATAAACCTTTTTATAATTTACGGCATAGGTCATGTAATTTGCCAGAATAATGAAATACTTTCAAGACTTAATAACCGAAACAGATAGTTTTTAGAAATATACAAACAGCTCGCTGTCCAAAAGGATAGCGAGCGTTTTTATTTGCTATATAACATCAGTTTATACCGTATTTAAGT
>JAZLFV010000208.1:0-5841 GCA_045615965.1 Acutalibacteraceae bacterium | reverse complement strand
ATTTTTTTCGGTTATTTTGCTACCCGTTTGAATACATAACAAAACCTTATGAATAAACGAATCTTCTTTTTTTATATAATGCACATCATTTGTTGCAACAAGTGAAACGCCGTATTTTTTCGATAGCTTTAAAAGTAAGGGATTTATTTCCTTTTGCTCGGTTAATCCGTGGTCTTGAAGCTCTATAAAAAAGTTGTTTTTTCCGAAAATATCAATATATCTTTTTAAGGATTCCTCTGCGCCGTCAATATCCTTTTTCAAAAGCTTTTTCGGTATTTCGCCTGCAAGGCAGGCGGAAAGTGCAATAAGCCCTTTACTGTATTTCTTTAAAATTTCAAAATCAACACGAGGCTTCGAATAAAATCCCTCGGTAAAAGAAAGCGACACCAATTTAAGCAGATTTTGATAACCCTCGTTATTTTCACATAAGAGCACTAAATGACTGTATTCGCCGTCTAATGCCTTGTCCTTATCATGACGGCTTCTTGGGGCTACATAAACCTCACATCCGATAATCGGCTTTATTCCGTGACTTTTTGCCGCCTTATAAAAATTTATCACGCCGTACATAACGCCGTGATCGGTTATTGCAACACTTTTTTGTCCGTTTGCTTCAAGCTCTTTAAATACATCGTCAATCCTGCAACAGCCGTCAAGAAGGCTGTATTCGGTATGAAGATGTAAATGCACAAAATCCATACCGCAAACCTCCTTTAAGCTTTAAGCATTTAATTCTTCGTATATTTCCATTATTTTTTTTATTCTGTGGTTAATTCCCGAAACGGTTAAGGATTCATTGCTTATTTCGGCAAGCTGTTTGAGCGAAAGCTCGGGATTTTCTATTCTTAAAGCTGCTACTCTTTTAAGCTCATCGGGTAATGTATCAAATCTCTCGTGGTCTATTAAATATTCGATAGCTTTTCTTTGCTTTTTCGATGCCTCAACCGTACGGTTAATATTTGCATTATCGCAATTTATCGCCCTGTTTGATTTATTATTAAAGCTCTTTATAACCGAAGCTTCGATAAATTGAAGACTTACGGCACTCGCTCCCATAAATGCAAGCAAATTTACTATCATTTCGTTTTTCTTTATATAAACTCTGTATCCGTTTCCGCATTTCGAAATACGGGATTCTATTAAATGTTCGGCTAAAAGAAGTAAAAATTCCTTTGCCAGAGCCTCGCTTTTTATATAAAAATCAACACGGTAGCTTTTATCCGGGTCGGTTAAATGACCGCATGCCAAAAAAGCACCTCTTACAAAGCTTTTTACACAACAGCTTTTATAAAAATTATCCCTGTATATACTGCCGTCATAAATACCGAAATCCACAGAAGCGAGTATGCGAAGTCGGTCAAACTCGCTTTCAACAGAGGCTACAAAGGTTTTGCATTTTCCTCCGCCGCTTTTAACCGTTACATCAACGCCGTAAACGCTTGATAAAAGCGCGGCATAAGAATGTGCGGTTTTTTCGTTCTCGGTCTGTAAAGATATTCTTTTTGCATTAAAGGAACGGCCGAAAAGCGCAAAACCGTAAATAAGGGCGGTCCTGCAGCAGTTTTTCGTTTTTATTTCGGCAAGCTCGTTTTTGATATCGGTGCAAAAAGACATCTGTTTCACCTATTTTTCAATATCTCTGTGTATTTTTATTACGCTATATCCGTTTTCCTTTAAAATATCTCCGATTTTTTCGGCAAATGTTACAGAGCGGTGCTTCCCGCCTGTGCATCCAAAGGAAATTACCAATCGGCTTTTACCCTCTTTTTTATAAAGCGGAGCGGAAAATTTTATAAAATCAGTAAGCTTTTTTAAAAAATCTCTGCTTTCCTCAAAGCTGAAAATATATTCGGGCACTTCCTTATCAAGTCCGGTTTTTTTCTTTAAGCTTTCAATATAAAAGGGATTTGGCAGACACCGCACATCAAGCATTATATCCGCTTCGCTGTCGGTACCGTATTTAAACCCAAAAGACTTACACAGTATATTAAATCCATCTGCCGTGTTTCCGAAAATCATTTCTGAAATACTTGATTTAAGTTCTGTTTTTGAAAAACTGCTTGTATCAAGTATAAAATCGGATTTTTCTCTTATTGCCGAAAGCATTTGGCGTTCAACCGAAACCGCATCGTAAAGTGACATTCCCTTACTTTCACAAAGCGGATGAGTACGGCGGTTTTCACGGTATCTGTTTACCAATGCTTCATCGTTTGCATCGAGGAAGAGTATTTTGTAATCAACTCCGTTTTGGGAAAGCTTTTCAAGAATAGACGGCATTTCATAAATCATCTCGCCGCCACGGATATCCGTAACAACCGCAATTTGATTAAGCTCATCCTTGCCCATTTCCGAGAGCGAAACAAATGTAGGTATAATTGCAGGGGGAATATTATCAACACAATAGTATCCCATATCTTCAAGATAATTCGCAACAAGAGATTTCCCTGCACCGGACATCCCCGTAATAATAAGTAGCTTCATTTTTATTTCCTGCCAACAAATATAACTTCAGGCTCAAGCATTACTTTATCGCCCGAATAAACCGTTTCCTTTATTTTTTCTATAAGTGACAAAACATCATCTGCAGTAGCGCTGCCGGAATTAACAATAAACCCTGCGTGCTTTTCGCTGACTGTCGCTCCGCCGATGCTTACACCTTTAAGCCCGTTTTTTTCAATAAGTGTACCTGCGAAGTTACCGGCAGGTCGCTTAAATGTGCTTCCTGCGCTCGGCATATCAAGCGGCTGTTTCGCTTTTCGCCTTTCAATAAGCTCCTGCATTTTAGCATTTATGCTTTCTTTATCTCCTGAATTAAGCTCTAAAACAATGCTTGTAATAATCGCACCGTTTTTTGCAAAAATACTGTTTCGGTAAGAAAGCTCCATTTCGTCCTTTTCAAAATAAAGCTCGTTGCCGTTTTCATCTAACGCATTGGCACCTACAACTATATCAGACATTTCACCGCCGTATGCACCTGCATTCATATACAAAGCTCCGCCGACACTACCGGGTATTCCATAGGCAAATTCAAGCCCCGAAAGGCTGTTTTTAAGGGCAAAAACACATACTGCCGAAAGATTTGCACCGGCATCGCATATAAGCCTGTTTTCCGAAACACTTATACTGTTTAATTTACAAAGAGATATAACGGCGCCCTCTATGCCTTTATCGCTTACAAGCAAATCAGAGCCCTTTCCGATTATGAAAAATGGTACCGAAAACATATTTGCCGCTTTGATTACTGCCGAAAGCTCTTTACAGCTTGCAGGCATAACAAAGCAATCCGCATTACCGCCTATTTTAAAGGTGGTATGCTCTTTCATATTCTCGTTTTCTTTATACTCTATATTATTTTTGAAAAGAAATTCCGAAAATGCCGATAAATCCAACTGCTTCAACCCCGAAAATCAGATATTACCCAAATAAGCCGCACCGATGATTCCCGCATCGTTGCCGAGCTTTGCCGCTTTGAGTTCTGTTCTTTTTGAAGAATATCTTGCATAGTTTTCGCCCAAAACGATTTGGCGAACTGGAGCCATAAGGTACTCTCCCTCGTTTGATATACCTCCGCCGACACACAAAACATCGGGTTGGAAAATATTTACTATATTTGCAAGACCGACTGCAAGGTATTTAATATAATCCTCAACAACTGCCTCTGCCGCCTTATCGCCCTGTCTTGCCGCTTCAAATGCAGTTCTTCCGCTTACGGTGTTTATATCGTTGCCGCAAAGCTTCCACATAACGCTATCGGGATATCTTGTCATAGCCTGCTTTGTTTGGCGGATAAGTGCGGTAGCCGAAGAATAAGCTTCAAAGCAACCGTTTCTTCCGCAGGTACAGCCAACGCCGTCCATCTGGATTACGGTATGACCAAGCTCACTTCCGGCACAGTTTGAGCCGGAATAGATTTTTCCTCCTAAAATAACGCCGCCGCCTACACCTGTGCCCAAAGTAATCGCAACAAAATTATCTGCACCCTTGCCTGCACCCGCTATATATTCGCCGTATGCCGCAGCATTTGCATCGTTTTCAACATAAACGCTTTTACCGAGTTTCTTTCCGAGCATTTCGGCAAGCGGAACATCATAAAATCCCAAATTATTTGCATAGGAAACTACACCCGTTTCGTAAATAACCGTTCCCGGTGTGCCTACTCCCACACTTTCAATATCGTCAAGCGTAAGACCTGCATTTTCTATTGCCATAAGCGCAGATTTTGCCATATCGTCTATTATTTCCTCTGCCGGTCTTGAAGCGTTTGTCTTTATTTTACCCTCGCCTACAATTTTAAAGTTTTCGTCTACCACGCCGGAAGCAATATTTGTTCCACCTAAATCTATTCCGAGTCTGTACATAATTTATTCTCCTTAAATTAAATTATTAAATGTAAATCTTCAGTTTTTAACTAAAAAGGTTCCACCTTGGTTTCTGCAGTATTATCGGGATTTTCCGCACTTTCGCTTTCCATACCGAGACGGTTAAGCAAATCCTTAGCTGCATTGTAGCCAAGCTTTTTCTGGCGGCTGTTCATTGCTGCAACCTCTATAATAACGGCAAGATTTCGCCCCGGAGTTACCGGTATTGTAATTGAGGGAATATTAAGACCTAATATTTCAGTCGTTTGGTCATCTATTCCCATGCGGTCGTAATTCTTGCTCGAATCCCAATGCTCCATACTTATAACCAGGTCGATTTTTTCGGTTAGCTTTACAGCACCTACACCGAATATTCGGCTTGCGTTTATTATGCCTATTCCACGAAGCTCTATAAAATGCCTGATGTTATCGGGGGCGCTTCCCACAAGCGATTTATTAGATACCCTGCGGATTTCGACAGCATCGTCTGCAATAAGCCTATGGCCTCGCTTTACAAGCTCAATTGCCGTTTCGCTTTTTCCCACTCCGCTTTCGCCGAGCAGTAAAATACCCTCGCCGTAAACCTCAACCAAAACACCGTGCCTTGTTATTCTCGGCGCTAACTGAACATTTAAAAAGGCTATAAGCGCCGAAGCAAATTCAGAGGTTGTATCACCCGTTCTTAAAAGCGGAACAGCGTATTTTTCGGCGATTTGCAAATAATAATCCTCTATTTCGAGATTTCTCGCAATTACTATTGCAGGCGGTTTCTTTGAAAAATAAGCATCTATTATTTCTATTGCCTTTTGTCTTTCGAAGCTATTTATAAAGCTTATTTCACTAAGCCCGAAAATTTGAATACGGTTGCTATCAAAATGCTCGAAATATCCGGCAAGCTGGAGACCGGGCCGGTTTATTTCGTTGGAGGTTATAAGTATATCCTCCGACTTACAGGGCATACAGATTATTTCAAGCGACAGCTCATCTATAATTCTCGCAAGCGAAACATTAAAACCTTTAGGCATATTCATCCCCCACAGTAAATACTTTCCATTCTATTATACTATATTATTTCAAAATTTTAAATATTTTTTTAAAAGTTTTTCGTTTTTTCTTGATAAAATTGCAAAAAAATTATATAATTAACGGGAAATGCAAAATTTGCAGGAGGCAAAATTTATGAAACTCGGTATGGTAGGGCTTCCGAATGTAGGGAAGTCAACACTTTTTAATGCTATAACAAACGCAGGTGCACAGTCGGCAAACTATCCGTTCTGCACTATTGAGCCTAATGTAGGAATGGTAAGCGTTCCCGACCAAAGACTTGAAAAATTAGCTCAAATATATAATCCCGATAAATTCACACCGGCGGTTATCGAATTTGTTGATATCGCAGGTCTTGTTAAGGGCGCATCAAAGGCCGAGGGACTCGGAAACAAATTCCTTGC
The DNA here is from genome assembly GCA_045615965.1 of Acutalibacteraceae bacterium. Taxonomy (GTDB): domain Bacteria; phylum Bacillota; class Clostridia; order Oscillospirales; family Acutalibacteraceae; genus UBA737. Next base: position 35 of record JAZLFV010000208.1, on the reverse strand, counting down.
AAATATCCGTGAGGTTGTTGCAATAGTTCATGTTG
>JAZLFV010000207.1:0-8990 GCA_045615965.1 Acutalibacteraceae bacterium | reverse complement strand
ATATAACAAAGGCGCTTTCGGCGGTATTGCAGCTTGCCGTAACGATGGATTATTCAATCTTTTTGTGGCATAGCTATAACGAGCAAAGGGAAAAATACACCGATAACAAGCAAGCTATGGCGGTTGCGATAAAGGAAACGCTGACGAGCGTTATAGGGAGCTCGGTAACAACGGTTGCGGGCTTTGCGGCGCTCTGCTTTATGACCTTTAAGCTCGGCCGTGACTTAGGTCTTGTTATGGCAAAGGGTGTTTTGCTCGGTGTACTCGGTTGTGTTACGGTATTGCCTGCACTCATTCTTGTGCTTGATAAACCGCTTCAAAAAACAAAGCACCGCTCGGTTATACCGAATATGGGCAAATTTTCAAAGGGAATTTTAAAGATTTTCCCTGCGTTTCTTATAATTTTCGCCATTTTGATTACGCCTGCATTCATAGGCTATAAAAAGGCAAATAATGAGGTTTATTATGATTTAGGTCAATGTCTGCCCGATAAGATGAACTATGTTAAATCAAACGAAAAGCTCAGGGAAGATTATAACATAGCTTCAACCCATATGGTTTTGGTTGATGCAGGGCTTTCAAATAAGTCTGTAAAAGCAATGACCAAAGAAATGGAGCAGGTAGATGGTGTTAAATATGTGCTTGGAATAAGCTCTGTATTGGGCTCAAGAATACCCGAAGAATTTTTGCCCGATGATGTTTTGGGAATACTTAAAAGCAAGCGATGGAATCTGCTTTTGATGAACTCAACCTATAAGGCGGCAAGCGAAGAGGTAAATGAGCAGATAGACATTTTAAACGGAATTATTAAAAAATACGATTCAAAGGGTATGATAATCGGCGAAGCTCCGTTCCTTAAAGATATGATAGATATTACGGGCAAGGATTTTGCGGTAGTAACAATCGTTTCGGTAATAGCTATTTTCTTCATTATTCTGTTTGTTGAAAAGAGTATTTCGCTGCCCGTTATTCTGATTGCGGTAATTGAGCTCGGAATATTCATAAATTTAGGTCTGCCGCACTATTTGGGTCAAAGTATGGCATTTATAACGCCGATATGTATAAGCACGATTCAATTAGGTGCTACGGTAGACTATGCAATTCTGATGACAACACGCTATAAATCCGAAAGAATCGGCGGTAATGATAAAAAAAGCTCGGTATTTACTGCGCTTTACACCTCAATTCCGTCAATCCTTGTTTCGGGAATGGGACTTTTTGCGGCAACCTTCGGTGTTGCACTTTATTCGGATATAGAGATTATAAGCTCTATGTGTATGCTGATGGCAAGGGGTGCGATAATCAGTATGTTGCTTGTAATATTCATACTCCCTGCAATGTTTATGCTGTTTGATAAAGTAATTTGCAAAACCACACTCGGTATGACTAAAATAAATAAAAAAACGGAGGCAGCTTTAAAATGAAAAGACTTTCCGATATAATCATAGCGATAGCAATTTGCGCCGCAATAGTTTTAAGCAGTATGGGAATCACATATGCTTTGGGCGCCGAAAAAGCTGAAAATAAGGAGAATAAAGCGAACAAAGCACCTGCAACGGCAGAAGAAGTAAAGGAGCTTTCAAAGGATGAAACGGTTTATGTGCTTGCCGATTCCGATGGCTCGGTTAAAAAAATAATAGTAAGTGATTGGATTAAAAACACCCTTTCGGATAAGTCGGTTTCCGATAAGAGCGAGCTTAAAAACATAAAAAATGTTAAGGGTGACGAAAAATACACCTTAAGCTCCGATAATATGACGGTTTGGGATGCCGAGGGCAACGATATTTACTATGAGGGCAATATCGAAAAAGAGCTTCCCGTTGGTCTTACGGTTTCGTACAGCCTTAACGGCAAGCCGATATCTGCCAAAAAAATAGCAGGCAAAAGCGGTAAGGTTAAGGTGCGCTTTGATTACGAAAACCGCCAGTATGAAACGGTAGAGATAGACGGCAAAAAGGAAAAAATTTATGTTCCGTTTGTTATGCTTACGGGTATGCTTCTTGACAGCGATAGCTTCCGTAATGTTGAGGTTTCAAACGGCAAGCTTTTAAATGACGGTGACAGAACCGCAGTTATAGGCTTTGCGCTTCCCGGTCTTCAGGATAATTTAGGTATACAAAAGGAGCAGTTTTCAATACCCGATTATGTTGAAATTACCGCCGATGTAAAGAATTTTGATTTCGGTATGACAGTAACTCTTGCAACCAACGGCATTTTCAATCTTATAGATACTTCAAAGCTTAATAGTATAGAAAGTCTCTTATCTTCGGCAGATGAGCTTGCAGGCGGTATGAAACAGCTTTTAGACGGCTCATCGGCGCTTTACGGCGGTCTTGATACATTGCTTTCAAAATCTGATGAGCTTGTAGCAGGAATAAATATGCTTGCAGACGGTGCAAAGACTTTAAAGGAAGGCTCTGAGACGCTTGATGAGGGTGCGGCAAAGCTTAAAGCAGGGCTTGGCGATTTATCGGGCGGACTTGATACCTTATCTCAGAATAATGATTCGTTAAACGGCGGCGCAAAGCAGGTTTTCGATACATTACTCAATACGGCATATACACAGCTTAATGCTTCGGGTATAACCGTGCCGGCGCTCACAATCGAAAATTACGCAGAGGTATTAAGCGGTGTTATAACCTCGCTTGATAGCAATAATGTTTATAACCAGGCACTTTCAGAGGTTACAAAAGCGGTAAATGCAAACCGTGCGCTGATTGAAGCGGGTGTTACCGCCGCAGTAAGGGATAATGTTGCAACGCAGGTTATACCGCAGGCTACAGGCAATCAAATGACCAAAGAAACATATGATGCGGCAGTAGCCTTAGGTCAAGTACAACAGCAGACTGTTCTGGATATTGAATCGGCGATTGATGCTCAGATGAAAACCGATGGGATTAAGCAAACAATAGCCCAAAACACCGATTTGCAGATACAAAAAACAATCTCCGAAACAATGCTTTCGGACGAAATAAAAGCAAAGCTGAATGCTGCTGCAGAGGGCTCAAAATCCGTAATATCGCTTAAAGAATCGCTTGACAGCTACAATGTATTCTATTTAGGACTTTTAACCTATACTTCGGGTGTTTCCTCTGCCGCAGACGGCGCAAAGCAACTAAGTGACGGCGCTTCGGATTTAGGTGACGGTATTTCCAAGCTTCGTGACGGTGCAACCAAGCTTTACGGCGGAATTTTGGAGCTTAAAAACGGTTGTCCTGCATTAAAAAGCGGTGTTTCAGAGCTTAAAAACGGTGCAATGCAGTTAAACGGCGGACTTAAAAAGCTTAACGATGAGGGTATTTCGAAAATTACCGATTTGATGTCGGGAAGCGTAAGTCCGATATTAACCCGTGTTAAAGCTACTGTTGATGTTTCAAAAAGCTATCGCAATTTCTCAGGAATAGCAGACGGTATGAACGGTCAGGTTAAATTTATCTACCGTACCGAGGAAATAACGGCAGAAAAGAAATAATTGATAATTTAAATATACAGAATAAAATGTTTTACGGGATGTCATACTGTGACATCCCGTAAAACATTTTAAAGATTAAATTTTCCGTTTCCTTAAATAAAAAGTTCCAACAGCTAAAGCAAGGTAAACGGCAAATAAAGCCAAACCGTACAGCAGGTAACTTGCAAGTGCTATGCCGAAAAGATAGTAGGTATGCGGAAGAATATAGTTTAACAAAGGAATATTGAAGTTGAAGAAAACAGGACTTCCGATAAAAATTATCAGCGCCGAAAATACTGTAATTATGCCGATTTTTGCATAATCTCCTGCAAGGACAGAAAAAAACGCAGTAAACGCCGAAACCGATAATATTAAAAAAGCCATGGCAATAATTTCCGATTTTAAGTTTACAAAAAGCGGGGTAAAGGCGAGCGAAACAAGCGATACTATACCGCAGTCAAATGCCCCCCAGAATGCTGAAGATAAAAGCAGGGCAAGACGGTTTTTGCGTGGCATTGTTGCAAAAACACCGTCTGCACAGTCTTTAAAATAATACATTACCGCCGCAAACGAAGAAACCGTTATAAAAATAGCCATAATTCCACGAAGCGGAGAAAGCAGATAATTTGTGCGCTCGGTCGGTTTACCTTCCAAGTTTTCAAATTCTATAAGGTTATCCTCAAAGCCTCTTGTGTTATAGATATCTTCGGCTTCTGATTTTGAAATTTTATATCCGTTTAAATCAAGCTCGTTATACAAAAAATCAATGTAAATTTCTTTTGAAACCGAAGGATAAAGCGAGCCGAATAAAATCTCTTTGGATAGTTTTTCAAAGGCATTTTCCTCACGCTCGATTACGGTTACCGGCTTTTTGGCATTCTTTTTGCCGTTAACAAAATCCTTAATACGGCTTTTTAAATCGGCGGGGAAAATCCAAGCCACATCAGATTTGCCGTATTTAACCGAATCTACCGCCTCCTTTTCGCTTTCGTATGTAACATACCGCAAAAGGTCGTGGTCCGATTGGATAGCGGATAGGGTGGAGCAAACTGTACTGTCAGCCTCCTTAGGAGCGTAAATTGCAACGGTGAGCAGACCGGTTTGCTGTTTTGAGAGTTCGTTAATCGAGAGTGTTGCAAACGGAATAATAAGAAGAATTATTATAAAGCTTGCCTTTTTAAAAAGGCGTTTTTGCATAAGCAGGGAGGATTTTAATATTTTTTTCATAATTATTTACCCATTCTCCTTATCTTTATGCTTCTTATAATAACGGTTGCCGCAAAGAATACCATTGCATATAAAACGGCTAATATAACCGTTAAAACCGAGATGTTGCCGTAAAGTGCCTGCCTTATGTATGTAAATAGTGCTCCGTTGGGGCAAAAGTAAATAAACTTTTGGAATGATACCGAGAAAAATGAAATAGGATAAAAGCATCCGCCTAAGTAACAGAAAAGTATGGAGCAAATAAACTGTGCGAGTATGGCGGCACAGGGTGAGCTTATAGCCTCAAAAAGGAAAAATTCAAATGCGGTAACAGCCGCCAAAACGGGAATAAGCTTGATTGCGAAAAGAAATCCCGAAATAACATCTGCCGTGTGTAATTCGGCAATGCCAAAATCATAAGCACCGAAAACGAAGCCTGCAAAAGTACAAAGCAAAGTGAAAATTATAAATAAAATTAAAAAATAAGCCGAGTATTCGCCCGTTATTTGGGAAAATCCGCCGATTCCTCTTGATTTTAAATATCCCATATATGAGGAATCCTTGCCAATAAAAATGCGGGTACAGAAAATCCCCCACATCATCAGGAAGAAAAATAAAATGCCGCAAAAATAGTAAGCCTTGCTTGAAAGACCGTCTGATATGCCGAAGATGTTTATATCAAAAAGCTCGGAACGGTTTAACACGGCTGATATGTATTTAAGGCTTAACGCCTCATCTGCAGTATAAATTTCGGTATAGGTAAGACCTGCATCGTAGCTGATTTTATGCATAGAATATATACCGGTTTGCGATTCTGCCGCAACAACCGAAATTTTAGATGCAACATCACGCATCATAGCGGCACCTAAATATTTTTCATCGTCCGATGTAACATAGGTGAGATGCGTTTCTTCGCCATCAACAAGATTATCCACAAAATCATCCGGCACAACAACAAAGCAATCTATGCTTTTGGATTTTAATTGCTTTACGGCTTCGCTTTTTGATAGCGGAATAAACTTCATTTCAAAGGATATGGCATCCATATTTTTAAGAGCGTCTATTCCTATCCCCAAATATGTATCTGCCGTATTGCCTACCATACCGATTTTAAGAATTTTTCGCTCATTCTTATCCGAAACAGACTTAAAGCATTTTAATCCGATAAAACTGAGTAAAACGGTCATAACAGCTAATGTTAAAAGCATTTTCGGCATAAGCTTTAGATTTCTTTTAAAATTTGCGCTTAAATAGGATGAACTTTTCATAGATAATGTACCAGCTCATTAATATTTTTATTTGCATCAAAGGGTATTAAATCACCGTCTTTTATAATAAAACAGCGTGTGCAGAGCGAAAGCTCGGAAAGGTCATGCGTGGCAATCAGGGTTATACCTCCGAAAGCTTTAAATTTTTCAATATAATCGCAGATGATTTTTCTTGCAATCGGATCAAGCGCAGAGGAAGGCTCATCAAGGAAAAGAATACTCGGATTATTGCTCACGGCACATCCTATGGAAAGCCTTTTCTTCATTCCGCCGGACATTTTTCTGACAGGAACATTTAAAAATTTATCTATTCCGAGCAATCTTAATACGCCCGATGAAAGGGATGCATTCATTGCTCTGGTGCTATACCACATAGCGAGATTATCTTTAGCGGTAAGCTCATTGATGAGCGGCGGAGTCTGCGGAACATAGGAAAGTATTTTTTCACGCTTTTTTGCATTTTTAAGTAAATCCGAGCCGTCACAAAAAAATGAGCCGTCATTTTTATTTATAATGCCTGCAAGAATGTTTAAAAGGGTTGATTTTCCGCATCCGTTGCAACCGAGTATTCCGATACATTCGCCCGACTCGGCAGAAAAAGAAATACCGTTTAAAACCTGCTTTTTGCCGTAACTTTTTTTAATTCCGTTTACGATTATTTTCATATCTGCACCGACCTTAAAAGACGGCGTACGGATATTTCCGTGCGCCGCCGAATTCTTTTATTGCTGTTTATGAAAAAATATTTTATTTAGAATATATCACCGAAAAATTCCTCTGTTTTTTCTTCCGCTTCTTCCAAAACATCGTCATCAATATCGTCCGGGTCGAGCGCATCGTCAACATCCGGAATCTTAACCTTTGACTCATCGGAATCAAGTTTAATCATAAGAAGCGAATCGCCGTTGTATGTAATATCAAGTAAAAGGCTTGCTTTATCCGGACTTAAATCGAAATCAAAGATAATTTCTCCGTTTTCAAGGTAATCTAAATATTCGTCATCCAAAACAGAGGATAACAAGTCAAGCGGTAAATCTCCGCCCGAAATTATAATCTTACCGGAGCATTTTCCATCGGCTATCTTATGGAAATCAACCTTTTCAAAGCTTGCAACCTTAAATGATGTCTCGCCGTATTTAACCCTTAAATCACCGGTATACTTATGAGACGAGGTTTTACCCGTTGCCACAACGGAAGCTTTTTCCTTGCCGCTCTTTATTTCAAGACCGTATGCAAATTTTCCGGATTTATCAATAGAGTAGATAGAAACGGTTACATTCTCTATTGTAACTTTTCTGCAAACTATGTTTCCGAATGAATCAACATTTACCGTAAATTCACAGTCGATATCGTCAACGGCATCAAAATCGTCTTTGTCAAGCTCGTCAAGTACATCTTCTATACCGTTTTCGTATTCGTCTATAATATCATCGGCATCTTCATTTATAGCATCGGATAAGGCATCGGATTCTACAATATCGGTAATGATTTTTTTGATATCTTTATCATCTTCGGCTTCTTCAAGTATGGCGGTTACAACATTGTATGCAAGCTCACCGTCAATTTTCGAAGTAAGCTCGGTGGTTTTAATGGAAAGGTCGCCGAATTCAACCGTTTCTTTGCTCTTGTCAACATCTTCAAATTTAGAGGTTGCGATTTTTGCGTATCTCGTTATGATTTTGTTAAGAGCCTTTTCGCTTGGGAAAATGTTTCTGATTTCGCTGATTGAAGAAAAGCTGTTGGGTACTTCATTTGGCATACTTGAGCTGAAATCGTAAAAATCCTTGCCCAAAAGGTCGCATTGAAGATATGGGTCGCCATCGTCAATTACAACCTTACCGGATGTAAATTTTTTGCCGTTTACCTTAAGCGAAGCACCTGAATAAATTGAATCACCCTTTAAGGCGGATTCCATACTTAACGAAACATCCTTAAAGTTTGAAACATCTGCGCCGGTTAAATCGTTGATTATTGCGGCGCCACGCTTTGAAAGCTTAATATTCAAATCTGCCTTGCCTTGAGAATCTTTTTTGTTTATTGCTCTGCCGTAATTTTCGGTGAAATCTTTTGAATACTTTTTGATATCATCGTTGATAACAGCCGCCATATACTTTTCGTTTGAATAGAAAAGATTACGGAAAAGGTTTACGGTAAAGCCTCTGAATATAACTGCAAGGCCCGAAATAACTATAAGTACGGAAAGCACCACGGCAAGTGCTTTTTTGGATTTTTTCTTCTTTGGCGGAACATAATTTCCGTAAAAATCATCGGTTGTATTTTCGGCAAAATTGCCAAACTGGGGCTGATATCCCGAAGCAGCCTGATTTTCATTTGCAGGTGTGCTTTCGGGGAATTGCTGCTGTGCATCGAATGTGGATTGCTCAGGAGATAAAAACGAAGTGGGAGCAGCTGAAGAATCCGATGGTTCATAAGAAGGCAGGTCATTAAAATGATTATTCTGATTATCATAACCAAAGGAATTTTCGCTGATAATGGAATCGTGATTGAATGTAGGGGGTGTATTTTCGACTACCGGATTATCAAGCGGCTGATAAATACCGCTTAATTTGGTGCCGCAATTTTTACAAAATGCCGCATCGTCTGCGCAATTTTCTTTGCAATTAGGGCATAACATATTCAACATCTCCTATAAATAATATGAAATATACAATTGGATAATACTATAAAAACCTGAAAAAGTCAACAGTTAAAGGGATAATTCTTCCAAAAGCTCGGGTATTAACGCCTCAAAATTCACACCGTATTTCATATACGGATATTTTTCCTTTGTAAGCCTTATGCAGTCGGCGGTAAAATCACAGGCAATTTGCGCCGAAACGGTAAGAGATTTTCCGTTTAAAAGACCGCATATAACCGTGCTTGTGAAAAGGTCGCCCGTGCCGTGATAGGCGGCATCCACACGGTTTGAAAATACATAAGAAATATTGCCGTTTTCGTAAGTTGCGGCGCCGATTTTATCATTATCGAAATAAACACCCGTCAGTATAATCTTACCCGATGTGATTTCTGCAAGACCTGAAAGTATTTCTTCAATATATTCTTTT
>JAZLFV010000206.1:0-4747 GCA_045615965.1 Acutalibacteraceae bacterium | reverse complement strand
AGGCTTATTGTATCCGATATTGCGGGAACTACTCGTGATGCCATTGATACACTTGTTGAAAACGAATACGGCAAATTTAATTTTATTGATACTGCAGGCTTACGGAGGCAAAGCAAGGTAGAGGATAAAATCGAAAAATATAGTGTTTTGCGTGCAAAAATGGCGATAGAGCGAGCCGATGTATGTGTTATTATGATAGACGGAACTGATGGCTTTACCGAGCAGGATTCAAAGGTTGCAGGTCTTGCGCTTGAGCAGGGAAAGGGTTGTATTATTGCCGTTAATAAATGGGATATTGTCGAGAAAGACGGTCAAACCATGGATAAATACAGAAAGAAACTTATGAATGATTTTTCTTTTATGCCGTTTGCACCGATAATATTCATTTCGGCATTAACGGGTCAGAGAATTGACCGGCTTTTCGAGCTTATAAAGTATGTTTATGCGCAGAATACAATGCGTATTTCAACCGGAAAGTTAAATGATATACTTTCAGATGCTACCGCACGTGTTCAACCGCCTACAGATAAGGGCAAGCGCCTTAAAATTTATTATATGACTCAGGCTTCAACCTGCCCACCTACATTTGTTTGCTTCTGTAACAGAGCAGATTTGTTTCATTTTTCATATCAAAGATATCTTGAAAACCAAATAAGGTCTACATTCGGGCTTGAGGGAACACCCGTACGCTTTGTTATCAGAGAAAGAGGCGAAAAATAATGTTTTTTACAGCACTTGTTGCTTTGCTTGGCGCCTACCTTTTAGGTAGTGTTAATTTTGCCGTTATTTTTACAAAATTCTTTAATCAAAAGGATGTGCGTGATTACGGAAGCGGAAATGCAGGTAGCACAAACGCTTTGAGAGTCGGCGGAAAGGTAACCGGTATTTGCACATTTTTGTGTGATTTTTTTAAAGGTGCGCTTGCGGCATTTTTGGGTAGGCTTATTTTTGCGTACATTTATGAATCGGTTAAGGCTTCGTGGTCACATCCGATTTACGGCGCATATATTTGCGGAATATTTTGCCTTATAGGTCATGTTTTCCCTTTGTTTTTTGATTTCAAGGGCGGAAAAGGAGTTGCGGCAGGTGCCGGAGTGTTTTTGAGTATTTTTCCGATTGCAACGGTTGTAGGACTTTTAGTTTTCGGAATTATTTTTGTTCTTTCAAAAACCGTTTCGGTAAGCTCGCTTGCAGGTGCACTTGCGGTTGTGGCTACATCACTCATTTTTTATGACCGTTCGTGTAGCTTTTGGCCTCAGCTTATATTTGCGGTTATCCTGTTTGCAATTATTTATATAAAGCATAAGGATAATATTGTGAGGGTTGTAAACGGAACCGAAAGCAGATTTGATATCGGAGGAAAAAAATGGCAAAAATAGTTGTTTTAGGCTCAGGCGGATGGGGAATGGCACTCGGGTTATCGGCATATAATTGCTCACATAAAGTTACACTTTGGTCTCCCTTTGAAGCTGAAACCAAAATGCTTTCTGAATACCGCACAAACGAAAAGCTCTTAAAGGATGTTTATCTTCCGGGTGATATGGATATAACAACCGATTTGTCGGTTATAAAAAGCGCCGATTTGGTTGTTATAGCAGTACCTTCATCTGCGGTAAGAGAGGTTGCAGGCAAAATTTCGGATACGGGATACAGCGGTATAATAGTAAATCTTTCTAAGGGTTTAGAGGCAGGAACTTACAAACGGTTATCGGAAGTGATATCCGAAGAGAATAAGAATTGCCGCATAGTTATACTTTCAGGACCTTCACACGCTGAAGAAGTAGCAAGGAATATACCGACATCGCTTGTGGCGGCCGGAGAAAACGAAAACGCTTGCAAGTATGTTCAGGATTTACTTTCAAGTGAATTTTTAAGAATATATACCTGTTCTGATTTAATAGGTGTTGAATTGGGCGGTGCTTTAAAAAATGCTATCGCAATTTGCGCCGGTATCTGTGATGGTTTACGGCTCGGCGATAACAGTAAAGCGGCATTAATTACAAGAGGTCTTTCCGAAATGGCAAAGCTTGGTGTAAAATTAGGTGCAGACCCGCTTACATTTGCAGGACTTTCCGGTATAGGTGATTTGGTTGTTACCTGCACCTCAAAGCATAGCCGAAACAATCACTTCGGTTATAAAGTAGGCAAAGGCGAGAACATTCAAAACGCACTTAAAGAGGTCGGTACGGTTGAGGGTTATTATGCAACAAAAGTAGCGTACGAATTAGCCCAAAAGTACGGCGTGGATATGCCGATTATTGAAACCTGCTACGGTGTTTTATATGAGGGCAAACCCATTGATTCGGTTGTAAAAGACCTGATGTTGCGTCCAAAACGTACGGAAAAAGGATAAAAATAAATAAATTACCGTATTTTTTATGAAATTTTAAAAAAACACTTGCTTTTTTGTGCGTTTTCTGTTATTATAATTTTTGCTATCGAAATTTGGTTATAGGTATAACTATAAGGAGGTGCAGACCATGGCTAAATGTGATATCTGCAATAAGGAAATTGCTTTTGGAATTAAGGTTTCCCACTCACACAGGCGTTCTAACAGAACTTGGAAACCAAATGTTAAAAAGGTTAAAGCTATCGTTAATGGCTCTCCACGTCGTATAAACGTTTGCACCCGTTGCTTGCGTTCAGGTAAGGTTACCAGAGCAATCTGATAAGTTTTAATTGATTTTTATAAAGGTCTCGGGTAGCCGGTGGATACTCGGGGCTTTTTATTTTATTTGATTTTTTTGGAGAAAATAATGATAAAAGCAGTTTTATTTGATTTAGACGGCACACTTGTAAATTCGCTTGATGACCTTGCAAATTCTGTAAACTACGCACTTTCAAAATTCGGATTGCCCGAGCATAAAACAGAGGAGTTTAAATATTTTGCAGGGAACGGGATTGCAAAAATGGTTGAGCGTGCAATGCCATCGGATTTAAGAAACACATCGGGTTATGAAGATGTGCTTAAAATCTTTTTTGAACATTATTCGATTCATTTTGCGGATAATACCAACCCGTATAACGGCGTAAAAGAGCTCGTATGCCGTTTAAAGCGGACCGGAATGAAAATAGCCGTTGTAACAAATAAAGCTCAGCAGATGGCTGAAAAGGTTGTTAAAACGGCATATGGCGATATTTTTGATATAATTTACGGGAAACAGGCGGATACACCGTTAAAGCCTGACCCTTACGGCGCATTTTTTGTTATGGATAAGCTTGGCGTAAATAGCAATGAATGTATATTTTTAGGTGATTCATCTGTGGATATGCAAACAGGTGTAAATTGCCAGGCAATTCCTGTAGGTGTGCTTTGGGGCTATCGCAATCAAGCTGAGCTTTTGGAAAACGGTGCAAAATATGTTATAGGAAAGCCGGAAGAGTTGTTCGGCATTATAAGTGAAATTAAATGAAGCTATCATATAAAAACACAAAGATTGCCTGCTATGCGGGATATACCGTTCAGGCAATAATTAATAATTTTCTGCCGATTTTTTTCGTTCTTTTCAGAAAAGAATACGGATTATCCTATGAAGCGCTCGGAAGAATTGTTTTTGTAAACTTTGCGGTTCAGATATTTGCGGATATTTCAACGCCGTTTCTCGTAAAGAAGATAGGATACAAGTATGCAACGGTTATATGTCATTTTCTTGCGGCTTTCGGTCTTTTTTCATTCTGCTTTACAGATAAAATAATCAGCGACAGTTACATAAGAATTTTAACCTCGGTTATAATATATGCTTTCGGAAGCGGTATAATTGAGGTTGCCGTAAGCCCTATAATGGAGTATCTTCCAACCGAAAACAAAGCAGGGAATATGTCTTTGCTTCATTCGTTTTACTGTTGGGGGCAGGCATTTACGATTATTGTAACTACCTTTGCTTTAAAGCTTTTCGGAAATGCGAATTGGAGATATATTCCCGTCCTTTGGGCTGTTATCCCGTTCCTTAATATGATTTATTTCTGCTTGGTTCCGGTTGTTGAGCCTAAGCCGGAAGAAAAAGGCGAAAAGCAAAAAACAGATAAGCTAAAGCTGTTTTTGATTCTTGTGCTGATGGTTTGTTCGGGAGCAAGTGAAATTGCAATAAGCCAATGGGCATCGTATTTTGCCCAAAAAGGGCTTAATATTTCAAAGGTATCCGGCGACCTTTTAGGACCATGCGCATTTGCGGTTTTAATGGGAATTGGCAGAGTTTTATATGCGGCGTTTTCGGATAGGATTCCGTTTTTAACGCTTTCGGCTTTTTCTGCGACTTTGTGTGCTCTTTGCTATTTTACAATAGGAGTTTGCAACAATCCCATAATTTCGATTGCCGCCTGCGCTGTATGCGGAATTAGTGTGAGTGTATTTTGGCCCGGAACACTTTCCCTTGCGGTAAAAATATTCGATAAAAGCAACCCAGCTTTATTTGGAATGATTGCGCTTTTCGGCGATATAGGTTGCTCTGTCGGGCCGTGGATGTTGGGTGCTGTTGCCGATAATTACAATAATCTTAAAAGCGGATATATAGCTTGTCTTGTCTTTCCGATTTTAATTGTCTTGATTTCTGTTTTCCTAAAAAAAGAAAAAGTTGAAAAATTTTAAAAAATATATTAAAATATACAGTATAAGGGTGTGAAATATATGAAACGTTCCGATTATCTTTCGTGGGATGAATATTTTATGGGAATAGCCGTTCTTTCTTCTATGCGAAGTAAAGACCCATCTACTCAGGTAGGAGCCTGTATTGTGGATAAAGAAAATAAA
>JAZLFV010000205.1:0-3168 GCA_045615965.1 Acutalibacteraceae bacterium | reverse complement strand
TGTGAAATGTGCAAAGCCATAGCAAATGATGAAATTACCGATATCTGCGAAATAGATGCCGCTTCAAACAACGGTGTTGACGATATCAGAACTCTTCGTGAGCAGGTTAATTTTGCCCCCTCCTCCGCAAAATACAGAGTCTATATTATAGACGAAGTTCATATGCTTTCCCAAAGCGCCTTTAATGCACTTTTAAAAACGCTTGAAGAGCCTCCCGAGCATGTAGTATTTATTCTCGCCACAACCGAGGTCCACAAGCTTCCCGCAACCATTCTTTCACGTTGCCAGCGTTTTGATTTCAGGCGGATAGACCCCGAAAAAATATGCGAACGCATAGATTATATTGCAGAAAAGGAAGGCTTTTGCATATCAAAGGATGCAGCAAAGCTTATCGCATCGGTTGCAGACGGCGGTATGCGTGATGCCTTATCCGTGCTTGACCTTTGTGCTTCGGTAACCAAAGAAATAACCGAAGAAACCGTTGTTTCGGTGTGTGCTATGGCAGGAAACGAATATCTTATAAGCCTTGCCGACTGTATAAAGGATAAAAACACAGAAAAAGCGCTTTTATTACTTGATGAGCTTCATAATTCTTCGGTTGATATGTTAAGGCTTTTAAACGAGTTAAGCTCGCATTACCGTGACCTTATGATAGCAAAAACCGTTAATTCGAACAATCTTCCGATTGTTTGCTCGGCAAAAAAGCTGAAACTCATTTTAGAGCAGGCAAACCGCTATACTTTATCCGAAATTTTAGCCGTACTTGAGGTTTTGCAGTCAACCGTTTCGAAGATGCAAAGCGGAAATCACAGAACCGAAATGGAAATGGCAATCATAAGGCTTTGCAATCCGAAGCTCGGAAATGATTTAAATTCGCTTGAAGCAAGGATTGCGGCGCTTGAATCAAAAAGCTTTGTTCCTGCCGCAAATTATGAAAATGATAATGACGAAGCTCAACCTACCGAAAGTGATTCTTTGAATATAGGCTCTGATTTAAGTGAAGAAGATATACCTTTGTCCGAACCTCCTATTGAGGATTATCAGCCTGTAACACAATTCCATTCGGTTAAAGCAGAGGGTATTAAAGATGGAAAGCTCACCGCTTGGGAAGATGTGATTGCCGCTATTCGCAAAACATCTCCGTTAATCGCAAGTGTACTTAAAGATTCAGATGCCTATATTGAGGGCGAGCGTTTACTTATAGATGCTAAAAACGAACAGTTCCGCTCCCTTGTAAACAGCGAAAATCCGAGCTACCGTGAAACCATTAAAAAAGCGGCATTTGAGGTACTCGGCAAAAAATATAAGTTGGGCCCTTATAAGCCGAAAGTTGATGCAGATTCTTCGGACCCGTTAACTGCATTTTCAAACCGTCTTAAAGAGCTCGAAAAATAAGGAGAAAATGAAATGAAGGTAAGAATACCTAATTCCGGCGGCCCCGGAAATATGAATCAAATGCTTAAGCAGGCACAAAAAATGCAGGAGGATATGGCTGTTTTGCAGGACGACCTCGAACAGCGTGAATATTCTGCCACTTCGGGTGGCGGCGCCGTTTCCGTAACTGTTGACGGAAAGCATCTTATAAAATCAATAAAAATAAATCCGGATATTATCGACCCCGATGATGCCGAAATGCTTGAAGACCTCATAACGGTTGCCGTAAATGAAGCAATAGGAAATGCCGCTAAAACCGCCGAAGAAGAAATGGGCGCTATTACGGGCGGTCTTAACATTCCGGGTATGTTTTAATGAGCTACAATATTGTACCGCTTAACGAGCTTGTAAATCAGTTTTCCCGTTTGCCGGGAATCGGAAAAAAGACTGCCGAACGCCTTGCTTTCAGCATTCTTGAACAGCCCGAAAGCTATGCGGAAGCCTTTGCAAAGGCGCTGACCAATGCCCGAAGCAAAATCCATTTCTGCAAAACCTGTCAAGCTCTTACAGACCTTGAAATTTGTCAGATTTGCGATAATCCGCAAAGAGACCGTTCTGTTATATGCGTGGTTGAAGACCCTAAGGATGTTATGGCTTTTGAGCGTATGAGAGAATATAACGGGCTATATCATGTGCTTCACGGCGTTATTTCTCCGCTTGACGGCATAACACCCGATAAGCTTAAAATAAAAGAGCTTATGACACGCCTTTCGTCAGGTGAAGTAAATGAAATAATTATGGCAACAAATCCTACCGTAGAGGGCGAAGCCACCGCAAGCTATATTTCACGCCTTGTAAAGCCTATGGGGATTAAAGTAACCCGTCTTGCATACGGTATTCCCGTTGGGGGCGACCTTAATTATGCCGATGAGTTTACGCTTGCCCGCTCACTCGAAGGGAGAAACGAAATTTAATGGATAAAAAGAAAATCGACCGCATAAATTTTCTTGCCAAAAAGCAGAAAAGCGATGGACTGACAGACGATGAAAAGTCAGAACAGCAGGCTTTAAGGCGTGAATATATAGATGCCTTTAAATCAAATCTTGTTTCACAACTCAACACGATATATGTTGTTGATGAAAAAGGAAACAAAAAAAAGCTTATACAGTAACTTTAAAACGCACCGATGTGTTTTAAAAACATCGGTGCGCTTTTTATAAATGTATAAGTATTATTTCGGCTTCGCCTGTAAGCTCAACACGGTCTTTGGCAGGAACAAATACCGCTTCGCCCTTTTTGACCTTCATTGTGCTGTCAAAGTCCGAAATCAATAAATCATGTTCAATCACAAATATAATAAGAAAACTCTTATCTTCGCAAATACCTGCTCTGCCGTTTAAAAACAGATGGTCGGCAACAATGTTTTCATCGGTTATGATATTATTCACTACTCCAAAGGGATAGATTGTAGTATCGGTTTGCTCAAGATAAGGTGAAATTTCATCTGTAATAGGTTTAAGCCTTTCAGGAAATCTGAAAAATAATGTATTGATTCCCTTTTCTCCAAAGCATTCCTTACCAAATGATTTAAGCGCAGTTTTTATGTTTTCACCCGAAAACTCACCGTTTTTAACCACGGTGTTTTTAATGTTTTCAACCGCAAAGCAAACGGGATTATCGTTTTTTTTATTAAATTCATTGGGAAATTCAAGCAACAACGGATACACAAAATCACCCCTAAACAAAACTGCATAATTAAACTGCATAATTAATATATCACAATTTTTTATTTTA
>JAZLFV010000204.1:0-2813 GCA_045615965.1 Acutalibacteraceae bacterium | reverse complement strand
TTGAACAGGTGCTTGAGCTTATAGTAAACGGCGTTCCTGCTCCTAAAGCTGACAGAAATGCGCCTCTTAAGGCTCTTGTTTTCGATTCTTATTACGACCCATACAAAGGCGTAATTGTTTATTTCAGAGTTGTAAGCGGTAAGCTTAAGGTTGGAGATAAAATTAAAATGATGGCAACCGGCGCTTCATTTGATATTGTTGAAATCGGAAGAAAAAGCGCTACCGAGTTAGTACCGTGCGATATTCTCGAAGCAGGTGAGGTGGGATATCTTGCCGCATCTATAAAAACTGTTTCGGAAGCCCGTGTTGGCGATACCATCACCCATCTTGAAAACGGAGCTGACGAAGCATTGCCTGGCTATAAAAACGTAAAGCCGGTTGTATTTTGCGGCATTTATCCGGCAGACGGTGCAAAGTATCCTGACCTTCGTGAGGCTCTTGAAAAACTCGAGCTTAATGATGCTTCACTTCTTTTTGAGCCGGAAACCTCAAAGGCATTGGGATTTGGTTTCCGTTGCGGATTTTTAGGGCTTCTTCATATGGAAATTATCGAAGAAAGGCTCGAAAGGGAATATAACCTTGATATAATTACAACCGCACCGAGCGTTGTTTATCAGTTTAAGCTTACAAACGGTGAAACTGTATATGTTGATAATCCCACGAATTATCCCGACCCTGCAACGGTTGATGAGGCATTAGAGCCGGTTGCAAATGTTCATATTTATTCTCCAAGTGAGTTTGTCGGCACTATAATGCAGCTTTGTGAAGAACGCAGGGGAGATTATATTGATATGAAATATATGGGCGACCGTGTTGATATTCACTATGTTATGCCCATGGGTGAAATAGTTTATGACTTTTTTGATGCCCTGAAATCACGAACAAAAGGCTATGCGAGTTATGATTATGAAACATCAGGATATAAAAAATCAAGTCTTGTAAAGCTTGATGTTATGCTTGCAGGCGATACAGTCGATGCGCTTTCCTTTATCGTTCACTCTTCAAGCTCATATGCAAGAGCAAGAAGAATTGCCGAAAAGCTCAAAGATTATATCCCTCGTCAGCTTTTTGAAGTTCCTGTTCAGGTAGCTGTGGGCGGAAAGGTAATTGCAAGAGAAACGGTTAAGGCAATGCGTAAGGATGTTCTTGCAAAATGCTACGGCGGCGATATAACAAGAAAGAATAAGCTTTTGGAAAAGCAAAAGGAAGGTAAAAAGAAGATGCGCCGTTTAGGCTCTGTTGAGGTGCCTAAAGATGCATTTATGGCGGTACTTAAACTTGATGAATAAAGGATTAAATTTATGACACGCAGAGAAAAAGCAATAAAACGCAGAAGAAAATTTTTAATAACTGTTTGCATATCGTTTTTATTGATAATAGCAATAATTGTTTCCGTAGTTTCTTGCACATCTAACAAAACCAAATCCAAAAACAGCGATAATTCAAAATCAAGCTCTCATACAACAGAAAGTAATAGTGTTTCGGAATCAAGTAGCTATAATACGAGCAGTTTAGCAGACAATAACAGTGAAATAACGAGCAGCAGCAATCCTGAAATGATTATTGATACCGTACTTGATAAAAAATATTCAAATATAATGCTCATAAACGGAAAGAATCCGTTGCCTCAAAACTATGATAGTGATATAAGACCGTATCTTGTGGAAATTGATAAAGATTTGCGTAATAATAATTATGTAACAAAGATTCATAGAACGGTTTATCCTTATATAGTAGCTATGGTAGAAGCCGCACATGATGACGGTGTTGATTTAAGGGTATGGTCACCGTTTAGAAGTTATGCTGACCAAAAAACTCTGTTTGAAAAGCAGGTTGCCAGAGTAGGCGGAGATGAAGAAAAGGCGGCAACGGTTGTCGCTCGCCCTGGTACAAGTGAGCACAATTCAGGAATATGTGCTGATTTCAATATGGCGGACGATGCTTTTGAAAATACGTCAATGTACGATTGGATGTGCAAAAATGCAGAGAATTACGGATTTATTTTAAGGTATCCTAAAAACAAGGAAAGTCAAACAGGTGTCATTTATGAATCATGGCATTGGCGTTTTGTTGGTATTGATATGGCGAAAAAGATAAATAAATCCGGATTATGTCTTGAAGAGTATCTCGAGAAATATAATTTAAAGCAGGAAATTTCAATATATAATTTTTAGGAGGATTTTAATGGATTGCAAACAGTTTTTTGATAAATTAAGCGGCAAGAAGATTGCTATGTGCGGAATAGGAATAAGCAATACCCCACTTATTTTAAGCTTTTTGGAAAAAGGTGCAAGGGTTGTTGCCTGCGATAAAAGAAACCGTGAGCAAATCGGTGAGCTTGCAGATAAGCTTGAACTTGCGGGTGCCGAGTTAAATCTCGGTGAACATTATCTTGAGGATTTGGAGGTTGATATTATCTTCCGAACACCCGGTATGAGTTTTAATCTTCCCGAACTTGAAAAGGCACGAAAAAGAGGTATCGCAGTTACAAGCGAGATGGAAGTCTTTTTTGACCTTTGCCCGGCAACTATTTTTGCCATTACCGGATCAGACGGTAAAACCACAACTACAACGCTTGTATCTAAAATGCTTGAAGCAGACGGCAAAAAAGTATTTGTTGGCGGAAATATTGGAAAGCCTTTGCTTCCTGAAATTGAGAATATAACGAAAGATGATTTTGTTGTTGTGGAACTTTCATCTTTTCAATTAATTTCAATGCGAAAAAGCCCTGATGTTGCTATAGTTACAAATGTTGCACCTAATCATCTTGATATTCATAAGGATATGGATGAATATGTTGAAGCCAAAAAGAA
>JAZLFV010000203.1:0-5208 GCA_045615965.1 Acutalibacteraceae bacterium | reverse complement strand
AAAAGCGAGCCGAAAGAATCAATTGCCTTTGCATATCTTGCTCTTGCGGCAGAAATATCGGTGTAAAGAAGTGAAAAATCTTTATCAAATCCGCCGTTTAATACTTTTTCTTTAAGTTCGGTATTATTCATAAATATCACCAAAATTATAATTTAGATACAATTTCAAGTGTATCTCTTGCGATGGCAAGCTCTTCGTTTGTGGGAACAACGAATACCTTAACCTTGCTTTCAGCCGTTGAAAGCTCAATTTCCTTGCCGTGAGCTTCGTTGATTTTGCGGTCAATCTTAATACCTAAATAGCTTAAGTGGTCGCATAACCATTCACGCATACGGGGGTTGTTTTCACCGATACCGCCTGTGAAAGCGATAGCATCAACACCGTCCATTGCTGCAATATATGAGCCGATGAATTTAAGAATTTGATAATACTGCATATCCCTTGCAAGCTCAGCTCTCTTGTTGCCTTCGGCAGCGCCGATTTCGATATCACGGCTATCGTGAGAAAGACCGGAAACGCCGAGTAAACCTGATTTTTTGTTGCAGATATCGTTGATGTCCTTAGGAGAAAGATTTTCTTTCTCTGCAATATACGTTACAACAGAGGGGTCAAGACCGCCCGAGCGAGTACCCATCATAAAACCGTCAAGCGGAGTAAAGCCCATCGAAGTATCAATGCAAACACCGTCTTTAACAGCACTTATTGAGCAACCGTTGCCCAAATGGCAGGTAATCATCTTAAGGTCTTTTTTATCCTTGCCGCAAAGCTCTGCCAAACGGTCGCTTACAAAACGGTGTGATGTACCGTGTGCACCGTATTTACGAACGGCATACTTTTCATAATATTCATAAGGCAAACCGTACATATAAGCCATGGGAGGCATTGTTTGATGGAAAGAAGTATCAAATACAACAACCTGAGGTATTTTATCACCAAAGGTTTTTATGCAGGCTCTTATAGCCAAAACGTGTGCCGGATTGTGAAGCGGAGCCATTGCACCCAATTCCGAAATATCCTCGATGACCTTTTCGTTAACAAGGCAAGAGCCCTTGAAGATTGAACCGCCCTGTACTATTCTGTGACCGATTGCGGAAATTTCATCAAAAGAATCAATAACCTTTGCTTCGGATTTGGTAAGAGCTTCAACAACAGCCTCAAATGCCTCTGCGTGTGTGGGCATGGGAGTTTCTATTTCAAGCTTTTTGCCATCGGGA
This sequence comes from Acutalibacteraceae bacterium, assembly GCA_045615965.1. Taxonomy (GTDB): domain Bacteria; phylum Bacillota; class Clostridia; order Oscillospirales; family Acutalibacteraceae; genus UBA737. The sequence goes on along the minus strand of JAZLFV010000203.1, from coordinate 3,994 downwards.
GTTTTATGCTTAATAATACCCGATGTTCCTATTCTTTCGCAAATACCTTTTGCCAATACCTGCTCATTATCCATATCAATAAGCTGATATTTAAGGGACGAGCTTCCTGCATTAACTACAAAAATTTTCATTACATTTCTTCCTCTGCTTTAAATTTTTTGTTGAAGCCTGTAAATAAATATGGTAATATATACATAAGACCTCATTCCATAATATAATACATTATTTAAAGCAATTTTTCAAGTGCTTTTTAGGAGGTGACGCATTTGGGAGCTACGGGAATAATTGCAGAGTTTAATCCTCTTCATAACGGGCATAAAAAGTTGATTGATTTTGCAAAATCAAACGGCGATGCAGTTATATGCGTATTGAGCGGTAATTTTGTTCAAAGAGGCGATATTTCCGTACTTTCGAAGCAAAAGCGTGCCGAATCGGCACTTAAAGCGGGTGTTGATATTGTTGCAGAAATGCCGGTTTTATGGTCTATGTCAACGGCACAGAGCTTTGCACTTGCCGGCGTTTTTGAGCTTTATAATCTCGGCGCAGATACTCTTTTATTCGGAAGCGAATGCGGTGATATCGAAAAAATCATTCATACGGCGGATATTCTTTTGTCTGATGAGTTTTCCGTTCTTGTCGCCGAAAAGGTGAAAAGCGGAGTAACCTTTGCTGTTGCCCGTGAAGAAGCGGCGACAGAGCTTGGATCCGATAAGGATATTTTATCAAAGCCCAATAATAACTTGGGTGTTGAATATATAATAGCCGCAAAAAAGCTGAATTTGCCCTTTAAGTTTAAAACCTTAAAGCGTGAGGGTGAAGAACACGACAGCAAGATGGAAACGGGCATTTTTGTTTCTTCATCGCTTATAAGAGAAAAAATGCTTTCGGGCAATATTGCATATACCGAAAGATTTATGCCGCTTTGTATGCACGGGGTTTTATCCGATAACGATATTGCCGATATAAACCGAATAGAAAGAGCAATTTTGGGCATTCTGCGTACAAAAACGCAGGATGATTTTAAAAATCTTCCCGATTTAAGCGAGGGAATAGAGAATAAGCTTTATTTTTCGGTTCGTGTTGCAAAAAGTCTTGATGAGCTTTATAATATGGTAAAATCAAAGCGGTATCCGCTTGCCCGTGTTCGCAGACTAGTGCTTTCGGCAGCACTTAATTTTGATAAAAGCTTTTTTATGAGAACACCGCCTTATGTTCGTGTTTTAGGGCTTTCCAAAGCGGGGGAAAAGCATATGAAAAACGCTGTTTCCATCGTTCCCGTTATTACAAAGGTTGGAAATATAAAAGATTTTGATTTGGATGCGCAAAAGGTTTTTTCAGCTGAGTGCAGGGCAACCGATTTATATGCGCTTGCGTTTAATGCTCCGCATGAATGCGGAGAAGAATATAAATATAAATTTTTGAAAACGGAGATGTTAAAATGATTACTGTAAAGGAAGAAAATGCTTTTAAAAATTACGGCAAGGTTATAAGCATTTCAAACGGAGTAATTGAAGCAAAGGTTACGGTTGATTTGGGACCCCGTATAATCTATTTCGGATTTGTGGGCTCGCAAAACTTTATGAATGATAACCGTGAATTTTTCGGCACAAAAACCGATGCTCAGTTTGAAGAATATTTCGGCAAGGATACCTATTGGGAAAATTTAGGAGGTCACAGAATTTGGCTTTCTCCCGAAAGCTATCCCGAAACCTACAGTCCCGATAATTATGCAGTAAAATATGAAATAACAAAATGCGGTGCGGTGTTTACTCCAATTCCCGAAACTGCAAACGGTGTTCAAAAAACCTTAGAGGTCAAAATGAGTGAAAACAGCGCCGAAATGAAGGTTATTATGAATGTTACCAATATTTCGGGCAGCGATAAGGAATTTGCCATTTGGGGACTTTCGGTTGCGGCAACGGACGGCACACTTATTGTTCCTATGAACACAAACAATACCGGTCTTCTTTCAAACCGGATAATTTCCGTTTGGCCGTATACCGATTTAAGCGATGACCGTATTTTTTACGGAAAGCGCTATATAACACTTCGTCAGGATACCGCAAAGGCGGCGCCCATTAAGCTCGGATTTGATATAAACAAGGGTAAAATCCATTATGTTTTGGGCGAAGAGGTATTCACAAAATCATATAAAACCTTGCATCCTACAGCAAAATATCCCGATGGCGGCTGTTCTTTTGAAACATACGATTGCGATGGCTTTATAGAGCTGGAATCCTTGGGCGAATTAAAAACAGTTAAGCCGAATGAAACAAGCGTTTCTGAAGAAATGTGGACTCTTTGCAAAAAGCCCTGCGAAGTAGACTTTAAAAACGATGATTCTATCGGCGCATTTTGCGATAAGCTTTAATTCTTGAATCTAAACAAAATAAAGGCACAGACAGATGATTTTCTGCCTGTGCTTTTTTGTACTGATTATCTGTTTTTTATTATCCGAAAAATGCCTCGTGTACTGCGGCAAGAGCCTTGTCGGCATATTTTTCTTCTATTATGATTGAAATTTTAATTTCGCTCGTGGAAATCATCTGAATGTTTATATTTTCATCGTAAAGGGCTTCGAACATCTTTGCGGCAACGCCCGGATGGCTTTCCATACCTGCGCCTACAGTTGAAATTTTAGCAACATCGTTTGAGCATTTCATATCAACATATTCGAGTGTTTCTTTAAATGACTCAATGGTTTTCATAGCTTCATCGCTTTGTGAACGCTTAACCGAGAAAGATATATCCTTTGTGCCGTCACGCCCTACCGACTGAAGAATCATATCTACTTCGATTTTGTTTTGCGCAAGCTCATTAAAGAACTTGAATGCAGTACCCGGATTATCCTTTAAGCCGATAACCGAAATTACCGAAACATCGGTATCCTTTGCTACGCCTCTTATCAGTATGTTTTCCATTTTAACCTTCTCCTTAACTATTGTTCCGGGCTTTCTTTCAAGACTTGAAAGCACCTCTAATTCAACATTGTATTTTTTAGCCATTTCAACCGAACGGTTGTTAAGCACCTGTGCGCCCAAGATTGCAAGCTCAAGCATCTCATCATAAGTGATTTCGTCTATTTTCTGAGCATTTTTAACCTTGCGTGGGTCGGTTGTGTAAACACCGTCAACATCGGTATAAATCTGGCAACGGTCTGCCTTCATAGAAGCGGCGATTGCAACGGCGCTTGTATCCGAGCCGCCCCTGCCGAGTGTTGTTAAATCATCGTATTTATTGATTCCCTGAAATCCTGCAACAATGATTATTTTTTTCTTATCAAGCTCGGATTTCATACGCTCGGTATTGATTTTCTTAATTCGTGCAACTCCGTGATGGGAATCGGTAATAAATCCTGCCTGCCAGCCAAGCAACGAAATAACGGGGAATCCCAATTTTTCGATTGCCATTGCAAGAAGCGAAATGGAAATTTGTTCGCCGGCATTAAGCAGAACATCCATTTCACGCTTTGAAGGACCGTCAGGATTTATTTCCTTTGCCTTTTCAATCAAATCGTCTGTTGTATCACCCTGCGCCGATACAACAACAATTACATCGTTGCCTTTTTTATAATCTTCAACTATTATGTTGGCAACATTGAAAACTCTTTCGGCATTTGCGACCGATGAGCCACCGAATTTTTTTACTATAAGTGACATATATTAACCTCCTGAGTTAACTGAGTGTGTGTAAAATTTTAATCTTATCGGCAGAAAGGGAGTCTGCTTTTTTAATAAGCTCGCTTTTTTTTTCTTTATGTGTTAAAAATGCAATTTCATCTTCCGATTTTGATTTTATCATATATATATCTTCACCGAAGTTATCAATAACACTTCTGAAAAGCTCATCATAGTTATGGCTTTGGACTTTAATATAAAGGACGGTTTCCTCATCCGGCTCGGTTATGAAGTTTTCGGATGAATCTTCCCAATAAACATTTCTGCGTTTTCCCGAATGCTTTATGCAGTCTATAACATCGGAAACAACGGCGCTT
>JAZLFV010000202.1:0-6562 GCA_045615965.1 Acutalibacteraceae bacterium | reverse complement strand
AATAAAGTTAAAATGGTATGTTTTAAAATTGGTGATTGATATGGAAACAGTTTTTGATGCTCTGGCGGATAATCCAATCGTTGCTTCGTTTAAAGGCGGAAATCTCTCGCAAGCGCTATCTTCTCCGGTAAAGGTAATATTTAATTTAAATGCCGATTTATTAACGGTTAAGGAGCATATTGATATGGCGCACGATGCGGATAAATTTATGCTTGTTCACCTTGATTTGGCAAACGGAATAGGCAAGGACGAAAGCGGTTTAAAATATTTAAAACAATGTGGAGTAGACGGTATTATTTCAACCCGTGCAGGGCTTATACACCTTGCAAAAGAAAACGGTCTTTTCACGGTGCAACGCTTTTTTGCACTTGATTCGCAGGGCGTTCAAAGTATATCGGGCATTCTTGAGAACAGCAAGCCTGATATGATTGAAATAATGCCCGGAGTGGTGCATAAGGTTATCGAGCGGTTATGTCTTAAAGGTAATTCTGTAATTGCCGGCGGTCTTATTGAAACCAAGCATGATATAACCGATGCGCTTAAAGCGGGTGCATTTGCCATTTCAACGGGAAAACAGGAATTATGGTATCAATAAACACACACAGAAAACAGAGAAAAGGTGCAAAATGGATAAAAACAAAAAAATAAGCGATGTAAAGTTATTCTTGTTTGATATGGACGGAACATTGTATTTAGGCGATAATCTTTTCGGATTTACAGCGGTATTCTTGACGGAATAGGCATAGGATTAGTGGTAAGGGTTGGTGCATCAACCGGCGGGGTTGACTTGGTAGGGCTTATTATTAAGCATTTCTTTCCCCATTTATCGGTAGCAACTATTATGTTTGTTATAAATGCTGCCTTGCTTATAATATCGCGAATCGTATTTAAATGCTTTGCCGTAACCTTTTATTCGGTTGCCGCAGTATTTGTTTCCGAAAAAATCACAGAGCTTGTTTTAAATGTCGGCATAAGCGCAAAATCCGTTTTGATTATTTCGGATTATTTTGAAGATATAGAACAGCTTATAAAGGTCAAGTATGAGCGTGGGGTGACCAAGTTTTACAGCGAAGCTTCAGATAAAGAAAACCAAAAGGTTTCGCTTTTTTGCGTTGCAACACCCAAAGAGGTTTCAAAGATTGCAAGGGATATAAGGGAGGTAGACAGAAAGGCATTTTTGGCTATTTCCGATGTAAAGGAAGTAATGGGTAAGGGCTTTACGGATAATGAGCAAAGCTGAATCATTAAAAGAGGAATTTTATAAGGTTGGTGCTATAGAAATTGATTAAAAAAGGAATTACCGATTTAAATCTTGATTACATAAAGGAAATACTTGAAGCTTATGATTTTCCGAAGCAGACATATAATGAGCTCAGTATTTGCTTTGGCGGAATTGCACCGCTTAAATCAAGGCTTGAACAGCAAATAAATTTATATGAAAATGATATGCTTTTCAGCTTCGGCGGCAGCGTTAAAGCGGTAACACTTATTGCCGAAAATGTAAAGCAGCCAAAAGAAGCTTTATATCTGCTTTACATTTTGTTTTTAACAAGACATCTAAAAGAAAAGTATAAAGAAAAAGGCATTGATGATAAATGCTTTGACGGTGTAATTGAAGATATAAAGGCAAAAAACCGTGAATGCTTTAAGCTTTACGGAAGATACGGTGTATTTGTTCCCGATTGGTTTGTAAACTTTTTTAAAGGTACCCGTTTTGTCTTCGGGCGTTTACAGTTTGAGCCTTCTTACATTTCGGGCGATACCGAAGTAAACGGCATAAGGCTTTACGAAAGGCAGTTATGCATAAACATTCATATTCCGTCCGGAAAACCGCTTTGTATAGAAGAATGTAAAGAATCAATATCTGCTGCGTATGATTATTTTTTGCCGCTGTTTGAGGACGAAACAGTAGTATTTGATTGCGAATCGTGGCTTTTATCACCGCAAAACAGATTTTTGCTCAAACCCGATTCCAATATATCAAAATTTATGGATTTGTTTTATATAACCGAGACAGAAAGGTCGGTTGAGGGCGATTTGTGGCGTATTTTCGATACTTTGGATGTTTCAAATACCGATAAGCTTCCAACTGATAATTCGCTTCGCCTTTCCTATGCCGAGTATATAAAATCCGGCAAAATGCCCAACTGCGGTTACGGAATTATTGTTATGAAAAACAACAATGATTTTAACGGCACTTAAACGGCACATTTTAATCTTACCAAAGGGCTTAAAAATATGAAAAAGGAAGAATTATTAAAGGCGTATCCTTATAAAACCGAACTGCATTTACATTCAATGCCCGTAAGCACTTGCTGTACCTGTCCTATGGAAAGGTGCATAGAGCTTTACGCCGAAAGAAATGTAAATGCAATTTGCGTTACAAATCATTTTTTTAACAGAAACCGCAATTTTACCGATAAATCGGCAGAAGAATGTGTGGATTTTTATGTTTCCGGTTATGAGCAGTTTAAAGAGCTTGCAAAGCCTTACGGAATAAATGTTCTGCTTGGAATGGAGCTTAGATTTGATGATGACAACAATCATTATCTTATATACGGTGTAGATAGGGATATAGTAAAAAAATCTTTTCCGCTTTTGTCGGGAACACTTGAGGAATACCGTGAAAAAATGCCGCTTGAAAACAGCATTATTATTCAGGCGCATCCGTTCAGAGACGATAATATCCCTGCTGATGCTGAGCTTATAGACGGCTTTGAAACAATGAATTTTGTACCCGATAAAAATAATAGAAATTCGGTTTGTGCGGAATATGCAAAGGAAAATAATATAAGCATTTGCACATGCGGCAGCGATTTTCATTACGATAAGCCATATTATCCGGCTCCCGTGCTTATGCTCAGCAAAAAGCTGCCGGAGGATTCATTTGAGCTTGCAAAAATTATCAAAGAAAACGATAATATTTTCTTGCTCGGAGATAATCATATTATAATTCCGTAAATTGTTTTTTAAACTTCAAAGATTTTAGAGTATTCAGAGGTTAGTTTATGAAATCATCAGCCGAAGCAGAGAAAAAAATAGAACAGTTATTAAACGAATTAACGGTTGAAGAAAAAGTTTTGATGTGTCACGGTATATCTAAATTCACATCAGGCGGCGCTGAAAGGTTCGCAATAGACGAGCTTTGTATGATGGATGGACCGCATGGCGTGCGTTCAGAGCCTATGAGGGATGAATGGACCTGCTTAAACCGAGAGGAAGATAAATGCACATATCTGCCTACCGAAAGTGCGCTTGCCGCAACCTTTAACCCAAAGCTTGCGAGGATTTTCGGCGAAACCTTGGGAAGCGAGGCAAGGCATAGGGGCAAGGATATCATTTTAGGCCCAGGTGTAAATATTATGCGCACTCCGCTTTGCGGAAGAAACTTTGAATATATGAGCGAGGACCCTGCACTTATATGTAAGATGGCACCTGTTCTTGTAAAGGGAATAGAATCGCAGGACGTTGCCGCCTGTGTTAAGCATTTTGCGCTTAACAATCAGGAGCTTGACAGAAGCGGTGTTAACGCTGAGGTAAGTGACAGAGCACTTCACGAAATATATTTAAAAGGTTTTTATTCCGCTATAATTGAGGGCGGAGCATCATCTGTTATGGGCGCATATAACAGATATAAAAATCAGCATTTATGCCATAATAAATATCTTGTTAAAGACCTGCTTAAAGGCAAATGGGGATTTAAAGGGGTCTATCTTTCGGATTGGGACGGTTGCCATGATACAGACGAGGCGATATTTAACGGTCTTGATATCGAAATGGGTACAAAAAAACCGTATGATGAGTATTATTTAGCCGATGCCTTTTTGGAAAAAGCAAAAAATGATAATGAAGTTGCGGAAATTTTAGACGATAAAGCCAGAAGAATTTTAAGGCTTATGCACTCTGTAGGCAGATTTTCATTAACACGCAAAAGCGGAGAATTTAACACTTTAAAGCATCAGAATAACGCCTATATAATAGCAAAGGAAGCTATGGTGCTTCTCAAAAATGACGAAAACATATTGCCGATAAAGCCCCAAAAAGGATTAAATATTTTGGTAGTCGGCGAAAACGCCGTAAAGAAGCATTCCGAGGGCGGAAGCAGCAGCGGTGTGAGAACTGTGTACGAGATTACTCCGCTTGAGGGTATTAAGAATAAATTCGGCAATACCTGTAATATCGAATACGAAAGCGGAAATATCGGACTTACTCCAAATCCCATTCCGACTCAGATTTTAAACATTATAGAAAAAAGTGCAGGCGTGCGTGCCTTTAAGCTTACGACCTATGAAAAATCAGGCAACAAGGTTTCGGAAACGGTTACATATTCGGCAGACGGAAAGCTTGAAAACACAAAAGCGGACAGCTATAAGCTTGAGCTAAGCATTAAAATTCCGTCTGCGGGCAAATATTTGTTCCATATTAAAACCAATAACAGCGTTGAAATGCGAATAGACGGCAAAACCGTTTTAAATCAGTTTATGAAGCCGAGAATTGCCAAAAGTCTCGAGGACATTGATTTTGAATATGCTGCTGATTTTGATGCGGAACAGGATATTGATATCGAGATAAAGTTAACCAATGTAATAAATGATGCAATCTTTGATTTCGGTTGGAATACCCCTCAGGATATGGCGAATGTAAGCGGCGAAGCCGAGCTTCTTAAAAAGGCTCAAAATGCCGATTATGTCATATATTGCGGCGGTCTTGACCATAGCCTTGATACCGAGGGCGCAGATAAACGGAATATGGAGCTCCCCTCAAAGCAAAATATGATGATTGATAAGCTCGCAAAGGTAAATAAAAACTTTGTTGTTGTGCTTACCGCCGGCTCTCCTGTAGAGATGCCGTGGATTGACAGCGTAAAGTCGGTATTATGGATGTGGTATGCAGGGATGGAGGGCGGAAATGCGCTTGGCGATATCCTTTGCGGAAATGTTGTCCCAAGCGGTAAGATGCCATTTACACTTCCTAAAAAATACGAAGATACTCCCGTTTACAGATACGGCGAATACAAAGCTGAAAACTGTAAGTATAACGAGGGGATTATGGTAGGCTACCGTGGTTTTGATAACGATAATATTGAGCCGCTTTTCCCGTTCGGACACGGTCTTTCATACACCGAGTTTGCATATTTTGATTTAAAGCTTTGCGAAAAAGAGGATAAGCTTCAAATTTCATTTTCGGTTAAGAATTTGGGAAAAATTACGGCAAAGGAAACGGTACAGCTATATTACGGACTTGAAAAAAGTGCCGTTTTAAGACCGCCTAAAGAAATGTTTGAATTCCAAAAAATTGAGCTTAAAAAGGGTGAAATAAAATCGCTTTCGTTTAGCATTGATAAGAACAAATTAGCCTATTATGATGAAAAATCAGGCGATTTTAAGCTTGAAAGCGGTAATTACACTATTTATATCGGCTCCTCTTCAAGAGATATCCGATTGTCTGATAAAATAAATATAAAAAAACCATTAACAGAGGCGATTTCGAATGAATAAAGATTCGATACTTAAGGAGTATCCTTATAAAACAGAGCTTCATTTACATTCAATGCCGGCAAGCTCTTGCTGTACCTGCCCTATGGAACGGTGTTTGGAATTGTATGCTGAAAGAAATGTAAATGCAATCTGCTTAACGAATCATTTTTATTTAAATAACGGGCTTTTTAACGGTAAGCCGAAAGATGAATGTATAAAAGAATATTTAGCCGATTACGAAAGAATGAAAGAGCTTGCGAAGCCTTACGGTATAAAAATAATACTCGGCTGTGAAATCCGTTTCGGTACCGATAATGCAAACGATTATTTGATTTACGGTGTAAACAGGGAAATTTTGGAAAAAGCCTTTGATTATCTTCCGTATACGGTTGAGAAATACCGAAGCGAGGTTGCTTTAAATGAAAGCTTGTTTATTCAGGCTCATCCTTTCAGAAAAAATATTACCTTAACAGACCCCAAATTTCTTGACGGTATTGAGTCCCTTAATATGCATGTAAGCCATAAAAACTGCAATTCAAATGCCGCTTTTTATGCCAAAGCAAATAATATTTCAATCTGTGTGGGCGGAACGGATTTCCACCACGACCGACCTTATTATACCGCAACACTTCTTATGTTAAGCAAACGGCTTGCAACCGACTCATTCGACCTTGTTAAACTGCTTAAAGAAAAGGATTATGTTTTTCTTTTGGGCGATAACCATATTGTTATCCCTTAAATATAAAAATAAAAAGGAGAAAATTTTATGTAAAAGAAACTATTAAGCATTTTACTGGCACTCTCAATTATTTTTTCTTCTCTTTCGGTAATCTTGAGCTTTAATACCGTTGCAGATGAATTAGATATTTGGGACGGCACAACCGCTACGGCTTATGCAGGAGGCGACGGAACAGAGGCTAATCCGTATCAAATAAGTAACGGTGCAGAGCTTTCGAGGATTCTTGATGATGTTCAAAAGGGATATTATTATGTTATCACGAAAGACATTTACTTAAACGATGTTTCCAAATCAAATTGGAAAGATAACAGTCCTAACAGTTGGCGTTATGTTGAAAATTATTTCA
>JAZLFV010000201.1:0-8107 GCA_045615965.1 Acutalibacteraceae bacterium | reverse complement strand
CTGAAAATCGCCCCTTGCCAATGACGGCTTTAAAATATTGGCGGCATCGGTTGAACCCTCAGCCGAGCCCGCACCGACTATTGTATGCACTTCATCTATGAAAAGAATAATATCGTTTGATTTTGTAACCTCTTCAATTACGGTTTTTATACGTTCTTCAAAATCGCCTCTGTACTTTGTTCCTGCAACCATTCCCGTAAGGTCAAGTGAAAAAATCTTCTTACCCATAAGAATATCCGGCACCTCTCCCGCAACGATTTTTTGAGCAAGACCTTCTATTATTGCGGTTTTACCAACACCCGGTTCGCCTATAAGACAAGGATTATTCTTCGTTCTTCGGCAAAGTATTTGGATAACACGCTCTACTTCCTTTTCTCTGCCTATTACAGGGTCGATTTTTCCTTTTTTTGCTTCCTCGGTTAAATCTCTGCCGAATTTTTTTAAAGCCTCGGTATTACTTTCGCTTTTTCCGTCTGCACCGCTTTCCGTATTTGCATTTTTGCTGATTCCTGATTTATCGGCGATATTTCGGGTAATTTGAGCAACATCCGCTCCCATCTCACTCAAAAATCTTATTGCATAATTATCCGATTCACTTAAAATTCCAAGTAGAATATGCTCTGTTCCGACAAATTTTTTACCGATACTGTGAGCACCCGAAATAGCGCTTTCGAGTATTCTTTTAGCACGTGGAGTAAAATGGTCAGGAGTAAGACTTGTAGGTGTTCCGACACCTATTTCGTTTCGTATAAGCTCGTTTAACCTTTCACCCGTAACACCTTCATTGCTTAAAACCTCAAAAGCAATACCCGTTCCCACATTTAAAATGCCGAGCAATAAATGCTCGCTTCCTATATATGTGTGACCAAGATTTTCAGCAGACAATACCGCATTATTCAATGCTTCATTTGCCTTTTCGGTAAATCCGTCAAAATTATATTTCATAAATTATTCCTCCTTTACAGAGTAACAGCACCGTTTGCTATTTCAGCTCTTAAAACATCTCTGTCGAAAGCACTTTTTTCGCCGTGCTTACTGACAAGCATATATGGCGAACACTCTATTAACAGTTTTATCGGGTTTATAACATTTTTATCGATTATCTCTAAATTTATTCCGAGCATAATATCACTTATAAGGGTTGACATTTCCCTGCTGTCAAGTATTTTTGCACCTTTAAGGGTGTAAAGCGCCCTATATGCCTTATCTCCGATTCTTATAGTGTTTAAGCCCTTTCTTAAAAGCTTTTCCCTTTCTATCAGCTGATTTGTTATTGCCTTAAGTGAACTTATTGCATCGGCTTCGGATATGCCCAATGTTATCTGATTTGAAATCTGATAAAAAGACGATATACTCTTACTGCCCTCGCCGTACATTCCTCTCACGGTAAAACCGATTTTATTAACCGATTGACCTATTGCGGATATTTCCCCGCCTGATTTCATAATCGGCAAATGAAGCATAACCGAAGCCCTGAGTCCGGTTCCTAAGTTTGTTGGGCATTCGGTTAAAAATCCTAACTTCTCATCATAGGCTATCGGTAAATTCTTTAGAATCACATTGTCTATTTTATTAGCTGTCTCAAGGCACTCATCGGGGCAAAATCCGCTTTTTATGACCTGAATCCTGATGTGGTCTTCTTCGCCGAGCATAATGCAAACAGATTCATCAGGAGAAATTATTATTGCCTTACCGTTAGGATTTTTCACAAATTCACGGCTTATTATATGCCTTTCGACCATTGCATATCTTTCATTTTCGGGAACATCATCCATAAGAATGAAATTATATGAATTTAATTCTTCTGCTCCTTCTTTTGATAAAATAGGTTTTACGGTATTTATCAGCTCTTCCTTTTGTTCTTCGCTCATTTTAAAAGGAAAAGGCAATCCTTTGATGTTTCTTGCAAGCCGAATTCTTGTGCTTACGGCAATATTTTCGGAGCCTGCATTTTCTGTATACCAGTATCCCATTTCAAACATCCCCTTCAAGAGCTTTGATTTTATCTCTTACAACGGCAGCCTCTTCAAATTTTTCTTCCTTAATAAGTGATGCCAACTGCTGTTTTAAACTTTGAATTTCATTTGACTTGTCATCGTAACTGATTTCTGTGTTATTGAGCTTCTTTCCCGTGTGCTCTGCACTACCGTGTATGCGCTTTATATACGGAAGCATACGGTCTTTGAATTTACGGTAACACTCATCACAGCCGGCTCTTCCGCTTTTGGAAATTTCCAAAAAAGTTGTTCCGCAGTTCGGGCATTTTTCAGTTTCACTTATATCGCTAAGCTGCATATTTCCGTTTATCATATTAAAAAGCATTTTATCAAGCACGCCGTCAAACATACTGTCGCTGTTATTTAATCCTAAGTTTTGAGCGCATTCACTACATATATAAAGTTCGGTTGTTTTTCCGTTTATAACGGTTTTTATATGGGTTGTTGCCATATTATTTTTACATTTTTCACACAACATAAAATCAATTCCTTTATAAGAGAACTAAAAACATTTCTTTTAAAATTTTTGCTCTTAAATAATCACGCCAATCAACCGGTATTCCGTGCATAGCATTATTATTAACAGCCGCAAGCATAAGTCTTGCCGAATTATTATCTATTATTTCGGTTTCAACGCAGTTGGATATCAACACCCGAGTGCTGAGTGAATCAATTGAATCTCCGATTGAATTTATTATATGCATAATTGCAGAGGAATGGTCAAGAATTACCCTTTTTATTCTGATATATCCTCCGCCGCCACGGCGACTGTCTATAATATACCCGTGTTCAGGTGTAAACCTTGAAGATAACACATAGTTTATCTGGCTTGGCGCACAGCCCATCATACTTGCAAATTCATTTCGTTGAATCTCGGCGGTGCTTTCTTCACTTTCGTTTAGCATCCGCAGTATTTCTTCGGTAATCAAATCGCTGATTTTCATAATATCCCCCTAAAAGCCGAAATTGGTTTTTGACTTTCCCTGACCTTTATTATAGCCATCATTTTTTCAATTGTCAATAGGTTAATGAAAAAATTTTAAACTCATAAACTTCAACGGCTGTTTTCGGCAAAATATATCAGCATTAAAAATTGACAATTGCTTTACAATATGCTGCACTTTAAATAATGCGAATAGTGAAAGGAAGTTTTTTATAATTTGTAACCATTGCGGCTCCAATTTGCCTGATGATGCAGTATTTTGCAACATTTGCGGCAATATTGTAAATTCCGCAGCATCTAACGGCAATCACCAACAGCAATATTATAAGCAGCCATCAAACGGCAATGGGATTTTTGTTGACCCAAATGAAAGAATTGTTGCAACGCTCTCAAACGGAATGGCGCAAGTGGTTACAGTATGGAAAAAGCAAGAGAATTTCAAAAATCTATTTATGCAGTTAAGGATACGCTTAACAGGTAATACTTAAATTTCAAATAAATGCACTCACTCATCGAAGTGGGTGCGTTTTTGCATATATAAGCTACATACAAACAACAAAAACGGGACTGCGCAAAGCAATCCCGTAATAATATATTTATCAAATGTACATCGGTAACACCTTTTAATATAAACTTTTGACTTTAATGTTATCTGTGCATCGGACTCACCGTTTCAAATTTTTTTAACTTTCAAACTGCTTAATTTATTTTCGGACTCACCACTTTCAATTTATTTTGATTCGCTTTCCGGCGGAACTTCCTGCATCGGTTCCACCCCTTTCCTTTTTCTGAGTTCATTATAATACAACTTTCACAATTTGTCAAGCAAAAGTTAATAAAATTTATGTAAATTTTGCAAAATATAGCATTTTGTTAAAAAAATAACAAATTTTGTTTATTTTTTGACATTTCAGTTGTTTTTTTAAAAGCTTTGTGGTAAAATAAAAGTGAATTTCGGCTTGGAGTGAATTATGAAAAGCATTGACAAAACAGTAATAAAAGAAACAGAATTTATTGCTCTGTTTACACTAATATTAAGCCTGCTTATGCAGAGTATCTTTTTAATCATCGGCAAATGGGATTATACCGTTTTGCTCGGCAATCTACTCACATACATTGCCTCAATCGGAAATTTTCTTCTTATGGGTATAACCGTCCAAAAGGCGGTTACCAAAGACGAGGCGGAAGCCAAAAAGCTTATGAAGCTCTCCCAGAGCGGAAGACTTTGGATTATGTTCATCTTTTTGCTTGTAGGAATACTTGTTCCCGTTTTTAACAATTTTGCAGTGATAATTCCCGTAATTTTTCCGAGAATTTCAATATTTTTCAGAAAGTATTTCGTTAAGGAGGACTGATTTTAAATATGAATAAAAAGAGTCTTTCTTTTAAAATTGCAGATATACTCATTGTTATTGCAATGATTTTACCGCTTTTATTCGGTATTGCGCTTAAAGTATTTACAACACCTGCCTCAAGCGGTATTCAGATTTCGGGTGCTCGGATATATTTTACGGTTAAGCTTCCCTTGCAAAATCTTCCCATAACCGAATCGCAGGTTAATTCTTGGTTGGTTATTATTTCGGTTTTTTGGCTTTGCATATATTTAACCCACGGAATCGCTTCGAAGCAATGCACCAGGCGTCAGCATTTTGCCGAGCTTGCTGTTGAGAAATGCAAGGGATTGGTAAATGAAAATATGGGCGAATACTTTAAAGGCTTTGCCCCGTTTGTTGCCGCAATAATGGCAATTTCGGCATTTTCAAGCCTTTTATCGCTTATAGGTCTTTATGCTCCTACATCTGATATAAACATTGTGGGTGGCTGGGCGATACTTGTATTTATACTTATAACATACTATAAATTCAAATGCGGTCCGTTGGGATATATAAAAAGCTTTGGCGACCCTGTTCCGTTCCTTGCTCCGCTTAACATAATAAGCGAAGTGGCAACCCCTATATCAATGGCGTTCCGTCACTACGGAAATGTACTTTCGGGCTCTGTTATTTCGGTGCTTATCGCCGCAGGTCTCGGCGGTCTTTCAAATATTCTCTTTTCGTGGCTTCCCTCTTTCCTTTCGGATATCCCGATTTTAAGGATAGGTATTCCCGCCGTGCTTTCGGTTTATTTCGATATATTCAGCGGACTTTTACAGGCATTTATATTTGCTATGCTTACAATGCTTTACGTTGCAGGCGCTTTTAATGAAGACGAGTATTTTCGCAGAAAAAAGCGCAAAGCAGTAAATAATAAAAATTAACATATACGGAGGAAAAAATTATGTTAGAACTCGCAATTGGTATCATTTTAGGCGGATGTGCTTTAGGTGCAGGCTGTGCAATGATTGCAGGTATCGGCCCCGGTATCGGTGAAGGTAATGCAGTTGCAAAGGCTTGCGAAGCTATCGGCAGACAGCCCGAATGCAAAGGCTCTGTTACAACCACAATGCTTATGGGTTGCGCCGTTGCGGAAACAACCGGTCTTTATGCCCTTGTTATCGCAATACTCCTTATCTTCGTAGCACCCGGCCGTTTTGTAAACATTCTTTTAGATGCCATAAAGTAATTTTGGAAGTGTTAAAATGCAATCCTTAGACATTATATCGGTCAATTTTTGGCAGATATTAGTTTCGCTTTGTAATCTGCTCATACTTTTTTTTGTTATCAAAAAATTTCTGTTTGCACCGGTTGAAAAGATGCTTTCCGCCCGTCAGGCAGAGATTGATAAGCAATACGATAAAGCCGATGAAGCTCTATCCTCTGCAAAGCATATGGAAAATGAGTGGAGCGAAAAGATGACCTCTGCCGATAATGATGCCGACAAAATTATCAAGGCTGCCTCTGAAAATGCCGATAGGCAAAGCAGGGCTATAATAGACGGTGCAAAATCGGAAGCTTCCGCAATTATCGACCGTGCAAAGCTTAGTGCCGAGCTTGAAATCAAAAATGCTCAAGACGGCATTAAGCGTGAAATTGTTGATGTTTCAACCGCAATTTCGGAGAAAATACTTGAAAGAGAGATAAACGAAGATGACCACAAAGCGCTTATTGATTCGTTTATTTCCGAAATCGGTGATAAAAAATGACGGTAGTTAGTAATGAATATGCCAACGCTTTATTCTCCCTTGCATGCGAAAGCGGTTGCAGGGATGAAGTGTTTGAGTCGCTTATAAGCGCAAAGGAAGCAATCGACAGTTCTGAAGGATTTATCGGATTCGTAAATAGTCCTTCTATTCCCATGTCAGAGCGTACCGATGTAATAAAATCCGCCTTTTCAGGTAAGATTCACGAATATGTTTTATCGGCTTTGTGTCTGCTTTGCGAAAACAAAAGCTTTGATATTTTCGATGAGTTTTATTCGGAATTCTGCGATTTATATTCAAGAAAAGCCAATGTATCGGAAGCCTTCGTTACAAGTGCCGTTGAATTAAGCGACCTTGAAATTTCAAATCTTACCGAAAAGCTTGAA
The DNA here is from genome assembly GCA_045615965.1 of Acutalibacteraceae bacterium. Taxonomy (GTDB): domain Bacteria; phylum Bacillota; class Clostridia; order Oscillospirales; family Acutalibacteraceae; genus UBA737. The sequence continues at coordinate 1,702 of JAZLFV010000201.1, read as the reverse complement.
GCCTTAAGCGGAAATAAGGTGGAAATTAAACTTAATATTGATAAAAGTATTATAGGCGGGCTTATTGTTAATATGGACGGTAATCTATATGACGGAAGCATTAAAAGCCGCATAAAATCCATAAAGGAAGTGATGAACGAATGAGTAGCAAAACTGATGAAATCAGCAATATTTTAAAGGCGCAGATTAAAAATTACAATTCCAAAATCGAGATGGCGGAAACCGGAACAGTTGTTTTGGTCGGTGACGGAATTGCAAGCGTTTACGGATTGCGTGACTGTATGGCAAGTGAGCTTTTGGAATTTGAAGACGGAAGCGTTGGGCTTGCACAAAATCTCGAATACGAAACGGTTTCGGTTGCCATTCTTTCAGATAAAAACGATATTCGTGAAGGCACCACGGTTAAGCGCACGGGAAAGGTACTTTCGGTTCCTACCGGTGAGGCGCTTTTGGGCCGTGTTGTTAATGCACTCGGAAATCCGATTGACGGCAAGGGTGATATCAAGGCATCTGCTATGAAGCCCATTGAATCTGAAGCGCCCGGCATAATCGAAAGGCAGAGTGTTAGTGTTCCTCTGCAAACAGGTATTAAAGCCATTGATACTATGATTCCGATAGGCCGTGGTCAGCGTGAGCTTATTATAGGCGACCGCCAAACAGGTAAAACTGAAATAATAACAGATACCATCATAAACCAGAAGAATACTGATGTTATATGCATTTATGTTGCAATAGGTCAAAAAAGCTCATCTGTTGTAAGCCTTGTAAGAGAACTTGAAAAAAACGGTGCTATGGATTATACAATAGTTGTAAGTGCATCTGCATCGGAAAGTGCTCCGCTTCAGTATATAGCGCCTTACAGCGGTTGCGCAATGGCAGAGTATTTCAGAGAGCAGGGCAAGGATGTTCTGATAATTTACGATGATTTATCCAAACACGCCGTAGCCTACCGTGCATTATCACTCCTTATTCGCCGTCCGCCCGGCAGAGAAGCCTATCCAGGCGATGTATTCTATTTACACTCACGCCTGCTTGAGCGTGCAGCCTGCGTTTCAGATGAATTCGGCGGCGGCTCAATTACCGCTCTGCCCGTTATAGAAACGCAAGCAGGCGATGTCTCGGCTTATATACCTACCAATGTTATTTCTATAACAGACGGTCAGATTTTCCTTGAAACTGAGCTCTTCCACGCCGGTATTATGCCTGCTATTAACCCCGGTATATCGGTAAGCCGTGTTGGCGGTGCCGCTCAGCTTAAGCCTATGAAAAAGGTTGCCGGTGAGTTAAAGTTACTATATTCGCAGTATTTGGAACTTAAATCATTTGCTCAATTCGGAAGCGACCTTGATGCTGATACCAAGGCCCGTCTTGCCCTTGGTGAACGCATTGTTGAAGTTTTAAAACAGGATAGGAACGACCCTGTTACAGTAGGATGTCAGGTTGCGATTGTTTATGCTGTTATTAACGGATATTTAAACGATGTTCCCGTAAATAAGGTTAAGGATTATGAGCTTAGTATGCGTGAGCTTTTGAAATCAAAGTATTCAGCTTTGCTTAATCGTCTTGACGGCGGATTTTACGAAGATGAAGATATTGAAACTCTTAAAACTGCACTTAACGAAATGAAAAAGGTGAAAATATAAATGGGTGCAAACACCAAAGAATTACGAATCCGAATTAAAAGTGTTAATTCCACCCTGCA
>JAZLFV010000200.1:0-6936 GCA_045615965.1 Acutalibacteraceae bacterium | reverse complement strand
ATGATCAAGTTCCTCGAAAACCCGTCATACAACGAAGCAAACAATATTTCCTCGGCGATGGCGGCTCGATATCTTATGCAGAATGCATACATACTTGAAGCAGACCTTTATGTTTCAAATCCGAAGATTATCAGAAGGTATAATTATTATTCAAATGTATTGGGTATTTGGAAAGACAGAACCGATGATTGGTGTCTTTCCACCGATAAGGATAACAATGTTACCGAAGAAAAGGTCGGCGGTTTAAACTGCTATCAAATGGTTGGAATTTATTATTTCAATTCGCAAGACGGCTCAAAGCTTTCAGAGCATATTAAAGAAGCGTTTTTGGCTCCCGGAGGCAAAGAAAGATACTGGGAGACCGTACCTAATCAGGTTTATAAGGGGCAGTACAAAATCGAAGTAATCACCTGCAAAGACGATGATATCGTTGAAATCGATACATTTCGTGAGTTAAAGTTGATAGATAAAACGTATGATGTTTAATGGGGGAGAAAGTTATGAGTAGTAATAGTAACAATAATAACACAGGTCTTCAAAAAAGTTTAAGCCCAACGCATGTTTGGGCAATAGCATTCGGTTGTATTATCGGATGGGGCTCTTTTATAAATCCCGGTAAAAAGTTTTTGCCGAATTCCGGTGTTGCCGGAACGGCAATAGCAATGTTGCTCGGCGCCTTGGTAATGGTAGTTATCGCATTCAGTTATGCATATATGGTTCCTAAGTATCCTAAGGCAGGCGGCGAATTTACCTTCACAAAAATGTGTTTCGGCAAAACCTCTGCATATCTTTGCGGTTGGTTTTTGGTAGCGGCATACCTTACCAATGTTCCTATGAATTCAACGGCAATCGGTTTGATTGTAGACGGTATTGACGGCAAAGCGGATATATTAAAATTCGGTTTTCATTACAGTATCGCAGGCTTCGATGTCTGGATGGGCGAAATGATTTTCGCTATGGCAATCCTTATACTTTTCGGAGTTCTTAATATTATCGGTGTTAAAAAAGCAGGATTTATACAAACAGTTCTTGCGGTATTGTTGGCGGTTTGTGCATTTACTCTTTGCTTTGCGTGCATTTTCTCGGCTAAGTCAAAGGGAATAAATATGCAGCCGATTTGGGGCTTTGATAAAGAAGCCGCAATTGCTGCCAATGCAACTACGGCAAATATAAACGAATTTGCACATACGGGAACAAAGGGAATACTTACGGCAATTCTTGCTACCTTTGCAATTGCTCCGTGGGCATTTGTAGGCTTTGATACAATTCCGCAGGCGGCAGAAGAATTTAAATTTTCATATAAAAAAGTAATGACAATTATGGTTATCGCCATTGCTTTCGGATGCTTTGTTTATACCTCTAATAATACAGTTGCGGCGGCAGCGCTTAAATACTGGCCGGACCGTGTTATGGCAGGAGATTGGGTATTGCTTATCGCCGCAGAAGAGCTTTTGGGTACATTCGGTAAAGTTCTTGTGGGCGTAGGCGTATCGTGTGCTGTGCTTTCAGGTATAATGGGCTTTTATCTTGCCTCAAGCAGACTTATGTATTCTATGAGCCGTGACGGTTATCTGCCCAAATGGTTCGGAAAAATAGATGAAAAATATAATACTCCGAAAAATGCTATGATATTCTGCATAATAATATCATTGTCCGGTCCTATTTTGGGCCGTGAGGCACTCGGTTGGTTTGTGGATATGAGTGCAATCGGTGCTTCAATCGGATATTTCTTTACAAGTGCATCAACTATTGTTACAATAAAACGTGATAAAGACGGCACGGCATTACTTAAGATTATGTCCGTGATAGGAGTTATTTTCTCTGTTGCATTTATGGTGTTACAGCTTGTTCCGATTCCGGGACTTGATGGTGTTCATTTCGTTAAGCAGTCTTATTATCTTTTGCTTGTATGGATTGCTCTTGGCGCTGTATTCTATGCTGTTCAGAGAAAGAGCTTTAAATCGGAAAACTAATTTAAATTAATAGTTTAAGCCTGTGCCGAAATTAAATAATTATCAGAGGGGTAAGAATTTGGAAAATAAGGATTTTAAAACTCAGATAACTTCGAAGCACAGGCTTTTTGATTTACATATCAAAGAAACCTTCGAATACCGTGATTTGATTTTTCTGTTTGTAAAGCGTGATTTTAAGGCGTATTATAAGCAGACAATACTTGGCCCTCTTTGGGCAATTATACAACCGTTTTTGACCACCGTTGTTTTCACGGTGGTTTTCGGCAATTTAGCAAAGCTTTCGATAGCCGATATTCCGGGCAATTATTTAGTGCCGAGCTTTCTTTTTTATTTTGCGGGAAATATTTGTTGGTCATATTTTTCGTCTGTTCTTTCCGAAACCTCAAGCACATTTCTTGTAAACAGAGGAGTAATGGGCAAGGTTTATTATCCTCGCTTGGTAGCGCCTATATCCACGGCATTTTCAAGGCTGATTTCGTTTTTTATTCAGTTTGCGTTTTTGCTGTGCTTTTGGATTTACTATCTTATCAGAGGCGGAACAAGTATAAAAATATCCTTTATGCTTTTGAGTATACCTCTTGTAATACTTGAAATTATGGTTTTGGCGGTTGGGCTCGGTATTATTATTTCATCAGTTACAACTAAATACCGAGACCTTACTATGCTTGTAGGATTTGGAATACAGCTTTGGCATTATGCAACGCCGGTTGCATACGGATTACAGCTTGTACCTGAAAAATATATGGGATTGTTTATGTTAAATCCGATAGCTCCGATAATAACCCTGTTCAGGTATTCGGTATTCGGATTCGGGTATTTTAACCTAACATATTATCTTGTAAGTTGGGTAGTAAGCATCGTTGTTTTTGTTATAGGTCTTATTCTGTTCAGCAGAATAGAGCGCACATTTATGGATACGGTTTAAGGAGAAATTATGGAAGATATAATGCTTAAAATAGAAAACGTATCCAAGGAATATAAGTTAGGGCAAATAGGCGGAACAACTCTTAGAGAGGAGCTACAGCGTTTTAATGCAAGGCTTTTGAAAAAAGAAGACCCTACTAAAAGAATCGGCGCAAAGGAATATAAAAGCGGAGAAAAATTTATGGCGCTTGACGGCATTTCCTTTGAGGTTGAAAAAGGTGAAAGAGTGGGAATAATTGGGCATAACGGTGCCGGAAAATCGACTCTTTTGAAGCTTATTTCCCGTGTTACGGCTCCAACCGGCGGATTTATCGGAATAAACGGCAGGGTGGCATCAATGCTTGAAGTCGGCACAGGCTTTCACAGCGAGCTTACCGGCAGAGAGAACATATATATGAACGGTGCAATACTCGGTATGAAGAAAGCCGAAATAGATAGAAAAATGGATGATATAATCGAGTTTTCTGAGTGTAGCCAATTTATAGATACACCGGTTAAAAGGTATTCTTCCGGTATGTATGTTAAGCTTGCATTTGCCGTTGCGGCGCACCTTGATTCAGAGCTTATGATTATGGACGAGGTTTTAGCGGTTGGCGATGTTGCTTTTCAGAAAAAATGTCTTGATAAAATGAACGATGTTTCAAGAACAGACGGCAGAACAATTCTTTATGTAAGCCATAATATGAGCACTATAAGACAGCTTTGCGACCGCTGTATTGTGCTTGACCACGGAAAGCTTGTTTTTGACGGCGAGGTGGAGGAGGCAATCGGGGTTTATCTTTCGGTAAACCGCAAGAGCGATTCGGTTGTTGATTTAGATGCCTTTAAGCGCAGAGGGCATTTTCCGTACGGTCAGCTTAAAATGTTAAGGCTTGAAATAGAAAAAAGTGACGGTATATACGAGCTTAACGGTAAGCTTTCTGGCACGCTTACAGTTAAAGGCGATAAGGATTTTGAAGATGTTATATTAAAGTTTACGGTATGCCATAATATGCAGGCGGTTATGAGTTCGCTTGTTAAGCTTGAATGTAAATTTTCAAACGGCGAAACGGTTAAAATACCATTTAGTATGGATTTAAACGGCTTAGCTCCCGAAAGGTACTCTCTGAAAATATCTTTGTCACAAAGAAACGATTACGGTAAGGAAAGATTTATAGACCTTTTGCCTGAATGTTATTCATTTGATATTATTGAGTCACTCGGATTTAACAGCAATAAGCGTTGGGGAATTACGCAAAACGGATACATCATAGGAAATCCGCTGTCCGTTGATTATGATAAAATGGATTAAATACTATATAAAACAATAAGCCTCCGAGCACAGAATCTTGGAGGCTTGAAATTTTTTGTTTTCGGCTTAAATAAAGTAATAAACCGTATCCCAGGCAGGAAGCGAGGGAAAATGGCGCATATAAATTTTATAGTCACTCCGAAGCTTTAAAACCGCTTCGGGAATATTTATTAAATCATCGCTTCTGTGATAGCAGGCAATCTGCATTTTAGGTCTTTGATTTTTAATTGTTTTTTCCGCACCTTTTATAAAATCAAGCTCGGCGCCCTCAACATCTGCTTTTATGTAGGTAACGGTTTTACCGCTTAAAATATCATCAACGGCTAAAAGGTCGATTTCTTTTCCCGATTTTGAAACATTTGAGCCCCTTGAACCGTTCATTGCAAAAAATCCTTTTCCGCTTTTATCAGAAACCGCACCGCAGAAAAGCTCAGTATTTTTAATGTTCTTTACGGTTTCACTTAATTTTTTAAAGGTTTTACTGTCAGGCTCAACGGCATAAATCTTTTTATATTTTCCGTTTACGGCGTTTAAAAACTCAAAAACAGTATCGCCCCGGTAAGCGCCCAAATCAAGATATGATTCGTTTTGTGTAAGCTTTAAAAACGAGGTATACGGCTCATTCGGACTTACCTCGCATTCAAACAGATAATCAACATTTCCGCTTAATTTATAATCAATAATGTTTTGAAATGTTTTCTTTGAAATACTGTCACTCAAAAGCTTTAAAACATCACCGTGGCGTTGCTTTGTGCTGTTAAAAAAGCTTTTATCAAACAAAATATCGCCGTATACGGGAACATCAGGAGCAAAAAAGTTGTGATTTTGCCTTATTTTTTTAACATTTTCGATAACCTCGCTTCTTGCCGAGCCAAAGCACATCAAAATGTTCATTCTACCGTATTTCTTTTCGAGCTCTTTCAGAGTTGTTACCTTAAAGCCGTGAAAGGTTTTGCCATCTTTGAAAAACTCATCAGAAGAAAAGACACCGATAAACCCGATGTCCTTTTCGTTTAAGACATTTATTATTTTATCGGCTCCGTTGCCCATCCCGTATAAAACAACGGGCAGGGAGGATTCCTTTAAATTATCCCATAAATCTTTCATTCTTTTGTGTGTTTTCCTTCAAACGGTACCGAAGCTCCGCAGAATAAAAATATAATTGCAGTACTTAAGATAAGGCTTGCCGTAATATCGGTGAGCCAATGAATACCGGATAAAAGACGACCTACAACCGCAATCGCCGCATAAATTAAGCCAAAAACCGTCAATACGGTTTTGACCTGCTTTTTATCCCCCAAAAGCCTGTGTATTTCAATTATAGCCGTTATCATAATTACAACTATCAAAACCGTGTGGGATGAGGGATATGATGCTTCGGGAGAGGATTCTCCGTCCATTATTACGGGGCGGTAATTTATTATTACCTTTTCAAAGAAAGCATAAACAACCCCCAAAAGGATATATGTACCGCCGAGGGCATAGATATCTCTGCCGACCTTTGCAAAGCTTTTGAATTTAATAAGCTTTAAAAGACCGTAAAATGCAAAAATCAAGCCGAAGCCAATGGCTGCAATCCCCATTATATCGGTTATATCATACCAAGTTAAATTAACTCCAGTAAGCTTGTGAAAGCCGTTATTTAGTTTTGAAAATCCTATTTCTTTTTCGGGTACATCGGGCAAAGCTCCTATATCAACCGTTTTTACAAGATATGTAAATAAACCGAATAATGCAAAGAATAAAGCCGAAAGAGAATAGGCATATTTCTTTTTCATAAATCTGTCTCCTTTTTGTAACAGTAATATAACTATACCATATAATAAGCATATATTCAATACTTTAAACATCATATTACGAAAATGTCATATTACGGTTGATTTTTCCTTATTTGTATAATATAATATATATTAACAAATTATGTTTGTATAGGGGATATTATGAAAAAGAGAATTTTAAGTGTTTTAATTGTAATTCTTATCATTATGGCTTCTGTTCCGGTTTCGGCTATCGGCGTTTTTGCCGATTCCGTAAAAACCGAAGCGCAGGCGGTAGAGTATATAAAAGGGCAGTTGCTCGAAAGGAGCACCTCATTTTCATTTAACTGCAATACTGAAAAAACAGCGCAGGAATTATTAAATCTTGCTCTTGCTCATACGGGGAACAGCAGCGAGGGCGATTATCTGCGTAACAATATCAACCGTTACCGTTACGGCTACGGCTCTAACGGCAGCTATTCTCGTTTTGAATTCAGCGATTTTGTTTATTATGCAACAAAGGCGCAGGAAAATGCCGTTGACGATGCCGTTGCGTCTTTTATAAGCAATAATATTACTAACGGTATGAGCGATATAGAAAAGGTTACGGCGATATATGATTTTATAACGCACTATATTCAGTATGACGGCGAAAGCGAAACGCTCAGCAAGTATTCGGCTTATGCGGCAATTTGCAATAAAAATGCCGTTTGTAACGGATATGCGCTTTTGCTTTACAAAATGTTGCTATGTGTGGGTATTGATACAAGAATTGTAACCGGCGTTGTAGGCGGAAACGAAAACCACGCCTGGAATATAGCAAGGCTTGACGGCGAGTATTATTATCTTGATTCTACTTGGGATGCAGGTGTAACCAACGATTACTATTCATATTTTCTTATGGGAAGCTATGCTTTTGAAGTAACGCATTTTGCGGAGCCGCAATTTAAAACCGATGATTTTAAATTAAATTATCCCATAAGCTATGATG
>JAZLFV010000199.1:0-2671 GCA_045615965.1 Acutalibacteraceae bacterium | reverse complement strand
CCTCCTTTAGCATCGAAAGTCAAAGGCTGAATTTCATGCAGGCGAAAATCACCAGGAATATCGGGGCAATTATCAAAAATTCCGCTCGGTTTACCGTTTAAAAACAATAGCCCCTCAACAACACCGACATCAGGTCTTATAAGTAAAGTTTTACCTGCTAATTCAATAGGTATCTTATAAGCAGAACGAATAAAAGCGTAGCAAAATTCGCCACCCCAATTATCGCCGGCATTCACCTTATGCCAACCGCATTCAGGCATTTCTGTTCTAAACTTTGAACGAGCACTCGGCGTATCTTCGGGTGCAGATATTTCAGATATTTCACATTCAAGTTCAGCAACCGTTTTATAGAGGAACGGTCTGTATTCACCGTATAATCTTTTAATTTTATCAACCGTCTTGCGGGTATATGTTTCCATAAAATCGCCTCTTTGTTTTTTAATATTTGTCATAAATTATTGACTGTTTTCAAGAAGTATGTGTATACTTCTGCATTGCAATCTAAGTTATTTGAACATTTCTTTCTCAACAGCCATACAAACATAATGATAAATCGGCAGATGAAGCTCTTGCACTTTATATGTTTCGGTTTCGGGAGCACATATAGTAACATCGGCAATATCCTTTAGTCTTCCGCCCGTTTTACCGGTTAGAGCCACAACAGTAAGCCCCAGCCCTTTTGCAATATTGGCGGCAGCAACACAGTTTTTAGAGTTGCCGGATGTGCTTATACATAAGACAACATCACCGATTTTGCCAAGGCCCATTAAACTTTGTGCATATATAAGCTCCGGGTCAACATCGTTACAAAAGGCTGAATTCAATCCCAAAAAGCCGGGTAGTGAAATTGCAGGAACCGCAAGCTGAAGCTTAGATAATATATCTTCTGAAAGGTTTGGATTGTTTTTTATCATTTCGTGCTTTTTGCCAACACTTAACATTCGTTTAGATAAAAAGCCCTTCATAAGCTCCCCTACAATATGCTCACAGTCAGCACACGAGCCACCATTTCCGCAAAGCAAAAGCTTTCCGCCGTTTTTATATGAATTAATAATTTTATTTGTTGCATCTTCAATTTCATTTTTGCAAGAAATTAAATTTGGATATCGTTTTAATAATTCTTCCATTATTACTCCCCCAACAATGCTACGCCAATTGAAGCGTAATCACCGATTTGCTCTCCTAACGCCGCCGGAACAACTTCGCATACATTTGCCGAAACCGAAAGCGCCTCGGATTTAATAACTTCATTTGCATATTCCCACAACAGATTTCGAGAACGTGTAAATATGCTGCCTATAACTATTTTTTCCGGATTGAGTATATCAATAATCAATGATAAACCTTTTCCGAGCTTTCTGCCGCACTCTTTATATACTTCAAGTGCAGTAACATCTCCATTTTCTGCGGCATCTGCAATTGTTTTTGCGTTAATTTCACCGTTCGCATACATAGGAAAAATTCCTTTTTCTTTTGCCTTTTCCGAATAAATTTTACCTAATTGTGCTAATCCTCCGCCGCTGCAAAATCCCTCAAAAGAACCGTTTTTACCGTAACCTATAGGACCATCATTTTCAATTCTTATATGTCCGACTTCTCCGGCATTATCATTTGTGCCAGAATACAGTTTTCCGTTTAGTATAAGCCCTGCACCAAGCCCTGTGCCGAATGTTAGGAAAACCATATTTTTCGTTCCCTTTCCTGCACCGAATTTCCATTCTGCAACAGCACAGGCGTTAGCATCGTTTTGAAGATATGTCGGAACATCAAAATGTGATTTAATAATATCAACTATATGCACATCATCCCAACCTTTCAGATTAGGTGGTGACATAATTATACCTTTATTTGAATCAAGGGGGCCGCCACAAGAAATGCCGATCGAGGTCACATTTTTATTATCAATCATTTTATCGGCAACATCAATAAGCTGATTAATCATACTTTCCGGCGAAACAGTAAGGTCTGTGGGTATTTTAATTTTATTATTAATAATAATTCTGCCATTTTCATAATCTGCCGTTATTACAGCACATTTTGTTCCACCGATATCAAACCCTAATATCATAATATTTATCCTTTACTAAATAATCACTAATGTAATAATAACATATATACTTAAACTAATAAAGCACAATTTAACTGCAAAAGGTAATTAACAATAATCTTGATATACATAAAATGGTCAGCTCAATCCAATCGGATATAAAGCTGACCATTAATTTAATTAGCTTTTTGAGCGTTTTTTATAAACAATTATGCCGGTTTCTGCCGCAACAACCGCAAGACCGATAATACAGAATAATATATACTTCAAATTTGATGATTCTGATTGTTCGCTCTTATTTGATTTAGATTTATTGCTTAAAACCATTTTTTCAACCTTTGGAGCGGCTTTGAAACTTGCGGCTAATGTAAGCGGAGCATTTACGGGTGTGCTCATATTATACTCGTTACCGTCTACATCCAACCATTTATCAAATTCGTATCCGTCCTTAGTGGGTATATCAGATATATCAACACATTCCCCTGCCGAAACATTTATACGTTTGTATAGGATTCCGTCTACCGTAAGTAAAACAGGATATGTGCGTTTACGGTATTTTGCTTTTAAAACAGTATCGGCATATACACAGTTTACATCAAAATCCCATTCGTTTCCAAAATCGTC
>JAZLFV010000198.1:0-2103 GCA_045615965.1 Acutalibacteraceae bacterium | reverse complement strand
CATTCATATATTCAAGCGCTCCTGCCGAGGTTTTGGCAACGGTGGAATTAAGCGAAGCCGAGCGCCTTTTCGGAATAATAATTCCGTGAACGCCGCAGGATTCGGCAGTTCTTATAATCGCTCCTAAATTATGCGGGTCTTCAATTTCATCACATATGATAATAAGCGGGGGCTCGTTTTTTACTTTTGCCGAGTTTAATATATCTTCAACTGTGCAGTATTCGTGTGATGCCACCATTAAGGCAACACCCTGGTGATTTCCGCCGCAACAGTAATAATCAAGCTTTTGGGGGCTTATTTCTTTAATAAGGATACCACGAGATGAACATTTGGCGATTATTTCGGATACAGAACCTCCCGAAATGCCGTGTGCAACATACAGACGGTCGATTTCTCTGCCGGAGCGAAGTGCTTCCAAAACCGGATTTCTTCCGAAAATGACATTATTTTCAAAATTAATATTACTGTTTTCCATAAAATAAAGGTTACTCCGTTTAAACAAAAAAAATAAGTGCATAATATAAACATTATAATACAGAGTGTATTATAACATAAATTTTTTCAATTTTAAAGTAAAAAATCACAAAAAACATAAAAAGGAGAAAAAATTATGAAAATCAAAAGAATTATAGGTTACGAATTGCTGGATTCAAGGGGAAATCCTACTGTTGGAGCAAAAATAATTTCCGAAAGCGGTTTTACCGGATTTGCAATTTCGCCATCGGGAGCTTCGACCGGAAAATACGAAGCACACGAATTGCGTGATAATGATAAAATGCGCTACTCAGGTAAAGGAACATTAAGAGCGACAGAAAACATAAACGGAACAATCAATAATAATATAGCCGGCAAAGAGATAAAATCGCAAAAAGATTTTGATAATTTGTTAAAAGAAATAGACGGTACGGAAAACAAAAAGAATTTAGGAGCTAATGCGATTCTTGCGGCATCTTTGGCTTTTGCAAAATGTTGTGCCAATGAGAATAATCTGCCACTGTATAAATATTTGAATGATGATTCAAAGCTATCATTACCAAGACCTATGATGAATATATTAAACGGCGGAGCACATGCCTTAAATAATATAGATATTCAGGAATTTATGATTATTCCCGATTTCGAAGAAAGTTTTTCGGCAAAGCTTTGTATTTGTGCTGAAATTTATCACAAGTTAGGTGAAATACTAAAAGATAAAGGTCTTGCCTGCGGAGTAGGAGATGAAGGCGGATATGCTCCGCAACTTTCCTGCGATGAGGAGGCAATTGAGTTGATAATTTCTGCGATAGAAAATGCAGGATACAGCACAAAAAATGTTAAAATCGGACTTGATATTGCCGCTTCGGAATGGTTTGAAAACGGAATTTACCAAAAGCCTAAGGCTATGTTTAAAATGACACCGGATGAACTATTGTATTATTACCGTAAAATATGCAGCGATTATCCTATTATTTCCATCGAGGACCCATTTTCGGAGGAGGATTTTAAGAGCTTTACCGTTTTAACCGAAAGAATAGGCAAAAATGTGCAAATAGTCGGTGACGATTTATTTGTTACAAATACGCAAAGATTAAGTAGGGGAATAAGCGAAAAATCAGCAAATTCAATTCTTATAAAGCCGAATCAGATAGGAACACTTTCGGAAACGATTGATGTTATAAATCTGGCAAAAAAAAGCGGCTATAAAACAATAATTTCACACCGTTCGGGTGAAACAGAGGATACCACAATTTCGGATATTGCGGTAGCTTTTAATATCGGTCAAATAAAAACGGGCGCTCCCTGTAGAACAGACAGAACGGCAAAATATAACCGTCTTCTTGTTATAGAAGACGAAATTAACAGTTGACAAAATGATATTTAATGTTTAAAATGTATAAGCAAGAGGGATGCCTTGCGCATCCCTCTATTTAATTCTTTGAAGGTGCATTGTTATGGCTATTAACGGTTATTATGATGTGGTAATCATCGGCGGTGGAATCGGAGGGCTTATGGCGGCTTACAGGCTTCGTAAATTTGCTCCTGATTTAAAAATTGCCATTACCGAAAAGGGAAATAAGCTGAATAAAAGATTTTGCCCTGCAAGCAACGGAAATAGATGTGTAC
>JAZLFV010000197.1:0-5718 GCA_045615965.1 Acutalibacteraceae bacterium | reverse complement strand
GTTGACTTTATGATGCAGATGGGTGAAGAAATTTCACAGATTTATAAAAACGATACTGTAACAAAGATTTTAACGGTTGAAACCTCCGGCATACCGATAGCATTCGCCGCCGGCGTTAAAATCGGTTGTCCCGTAGTTTTTGCAAAGAAAAATAAATCCGCAAATGTTTCGGGTGATGTTTTAACGGCTTCTGTTTATTCTTTTACCCATAAAACAACCTATGACATTATTGTTGCAAAAGAATTTCTTTCAAGCAACGATAAAGTTGTTATTGTTGATGATTTTCTTGCAAACGGCAAGGCGCTCCAAGGTCTTATAGAGCTTGTAAATCAAGCAGGTGCAACGCTTATCGGTTGTACCTGTGCCATTGAAAAAGGCTTTCAGCATGGCGGGGACGGTTTAAGAGAAAAGGGAATACGTGTTGAATCTCTTGCAATCGTTGATGAAATGAGCCCCGCCGGTATTACTTTCAGATGTAATTAATTTTACATACATTAAATTTATTTTTGGGGGAAACAAAAATGAAAAAAATTATCGCACTTCTTCTTACAGTTGCAATTTGCGTTGCATTTGCAGCATGCGGCAAAAATGATAATGCCGATAAGAAGGAAACAAAACAGGGCACTTCTACCACAATTATTGATGAAGAAGTAGATTGTTCAAAAGTTAAGGTTGGATTAATTACCTTACATGACGATTCATCTACATACGACAAAAACTTCATCGAATCTATGGACCGTGCAATCAAGAATCTCGGAATGAAGAAAGACCAATTGATTCTTTATACCGGAATTGCCGAAACAGAAGATTGCTACAACAAAGCAAAAGAATGCGTAAATCAGGGTTGTAATGTTATATTCGCCGATTCATTCGGTCATGAAGACTATATGATTCAGGCAGCTTCAGAGTTTCCGGATGTTAAGTTCTGCCATGCAACCGGTAATAAAGCTCACACAGCAGGTCTTGAGAATTTCTCGGATGCATTCGCTTCTATTTATGAGGGCAGATATGCCGCAGGTATTGCTGCCGGTATGAAGCTCAACGAAATGATTGAGGCAGGAAAAATTACAGCTGATAAGGCAGTTATGGGTTATGTAGGCGCTTATACTTATGCTGAAGTTATGTCAGGTTACACATCATTCTATCTTGGCGCTAAATCCGTTTGCCCGACAGTTACTATGAAGGTTAAGTTCACCGGTTCTTGGTATGATTACGATAAAGAAAAGGCTGCTGCAGAAGCTTTAATTAGTGACGGTTGTGTTTTGATTTCACAGCACGCTGACTCTTACGGTGCTCCTGAAGCTTGTGAAAAGGCCGGTGTTCCCAATGTTTCGTACAACGGTTCTACAGCGAGTGTAGGTCCAAATACTTACATTGTTTCTTCCAAAATCAACTGGACACCATACTTTGAGTATATGATTAAGTCTACCGCACAGGGTAAGGCAATTGATACCGATTGGGTTGGTACATTTGAGACTGGTTCTGTTGAATTACTTGAAATTAATGAAAAGGCTGCCGCTGAAGGTACTAAAGAAGCAATTGACAATGCTATCAAGGGATTCAAAGACGGTACAATTAAGGTATTTGATGTAACCACATTCACAGTTGGCGGTAAGGCTATTGATGAAGAGTTGTTGGCTGATGTAGACTTCGATGATAAATATGAGAAGGATACAAAGGTTGTTAAAGACGGATATTACCATGAGTCTGAATACCGTTCAGCACCTTATTTCGACCTTGAAATTGACGGTATCACATTGTTAGACCGTAATTACGGCTGATAATTGATTTTTCAAGTTTTCGGTAAAGCGGGAATACCCGCTTTACCGTTTATTCATTATTTTTAAGAATGTGAGAAATTTTATGGAAAACGGTGTAGCACTTGAACTTCGTAATATAACAAAACGTTTCGGAACAAAGGTTGTTGCAAATAAGAATGTGTCACTCGTTCTTTATAAGAATGAGATTTTATCACTACTTGGCGAAAACGGCTCAGGTAAAACAACACTTATGAATATGATTTCCGGAATATACTTTCCGGACGAAGGAGAAATTTTAATTGACGGCAAACCGGCGGTTATAGGTTCTCCTAAAGATGCTTACAAATATAAAATAGGTATGATTCATCAGCATTTTAAGCTTGTTGACACTTTTACTGCTGCTGAAAACATTATATTGGGTAATAATGAGCCCTATAATTTAAAAATCGTAAATTCCCGTGTTAAGGATATTGCATCCAAATACGGTTTTCAAATAGACCCTAAGAAAAAAATTCACGAGATGTCGGTTTCTGAAAAACAAACGGTTGAAATTATTAAGGTTTTATACCGTGGCGCCGATATTTTGATTCTTGATGAGCCGACTGCCGTTTTAACTCCTCAAGAAATAGAAAAACTATTTACCATTCTTCGCCGTATGCGTGAAGACGGTAAAGCAATAATAATAATTACTCACAAGCTTAATGAAGTTCTTGCAATTTCTGACCGTGTTTCGGTACTCAGAAAGGGTGAGTATATCGGTTCGGTTAATACATCTGAAACCGATGAAAAAGCTCTTACCGAAATGATGGTTGGAAAAAAAGTCGATTTAAAAATCGAAAGAGCTGTTATTGAAAAGAAAAAACCGCTTCTTGAAATCAGAGATTTATCGGTAAAATCCGATAACGGAAATGAAGCAATAAAAAATGTAAACTTTTATATCCGTGGCGGCGAAATTATGGGTGTTGCCGGTATTTCCGGATGTGGGCAAAAAGAATTGTGTGAAGCAATTGTGGGATTGCGTCCCGTTTCATCCGGTAGCATTACCCATGAGGGTGAATCAATCGTAGGTATGCCTACAAGGGAAATAATTAAGCGTGGCATCTCGATGAGCTTTATTCCCGAAGACCGTTTGGGTATGGGTTTGGCTCCTTCATTTTCGATGACAGACAATATGATGTTAAAGACCTATAATGAAGGTTTTGGCCTGTTTGTTAACAGAAAAGATGCCCGTAGCCGTGCAAAAGAGCTTATTAAAAAATTAAGCATTGTAACTCCTTCAACCGAAACTCCTGTTCGCCGTCTTTCAGGCGGAAATGTTCAGAAAATTTTGGTTGGCAGAGAAATAGAATCAAGCCCTAATGTTATAGTTACGGC
The DNA here is from genome assembly GCA_045615965.1 of Acutalibacteraceae bacterium. Taxonomy (GTDB): domain Bacteria; phylum Bacillota; class Clostridia; order Oscillospirales; family Acutalibacteraceae; genus UBA737. Next base: position 2,584 of record JAZLFV010000197.1, on the reverse strand, counting down.
ATATCCTGTAAGAGGATTGGATATAAATTCTTCATATCAGATTTACGATATTTTAAACGAACAAAAGAAAAACGGAGTTGGAATTCTTTTTGTCGGCGAGGATTTAGATGTTATGCTTGCTCTTTGCGATAAAATTATGGTTCTTTGTCACGGCGAGGTTATGGGCGTTGTTCATGCTTCAAAAACAACCAAAGAAGAACTTGGCTTGATGATGACCGGCTCACTTGATAAATCTCAAATTAAAGAGTACGGCAAGGCAAAGGACAGTAGCTTAACGGACGAGGAATGGGACAAGCTCAATAAAGAACAGGAGGAAGCAAAATGAGTGAAAAGGTAAGAAAAAAAGAACCGCTGTTTCATATTACCAAAAATGATGCAATACCTTTTTATAAATCACTTTTGATAAGAGTTGCAGCTATTGTTTTGGCGCTTCTGTTCGTTGGAATTCTCAGTATGTTTTTGATTAAGGAGAATCCTTTTGCCATATATAAAGCAATGTATGACGGTGCATTTATTGATATTTGGACTTTGCTTCAAAATGTAGCACTCTTGCTTATGTTTGGGTTAGCAGTTATACCTGCTTTCCAAATGAAGTTTTGGAATTTGGGTGCAAACGGTCAGGTTTTAGTGGGTTGTCTTGCCGCTATAGCGTGTATGAAGTTTATTCCGGAATATTACCCTGAAATTTCAAATGAATTATTAATTCTGTTTATGTTTGGCGCAAGTATAATTGCTTCGTGCATATGGTCGGTAATTCCGGCAATATTTAAAGCTTTCTTTAACACAAATGAAACCCTCTTTACTTTGATGATGAATTATATTGCATTAACGCTTGTAGATTATGCTGTTTTTACTTGGGATAAATCCGGCTCCGGCAATATCGGCATTGTAAATCTTTTAAACGGCAGAAAGGGTTGGATACCGGATATTGACAATAATAAATATATCCTATCGGTAATTATTGCACTTGCTGCAACAGCATTTATGTTTATTTATATGAAGTTTACAAAGCACGGTTTTGAGGTTCAGCTTGTTGGCGAAAGTGTTAATACAGCTAAATATGTTGGTATTAATGTTAAAAAGGTTATTATAAGAACTTTGCTTTTAGGCGGTTTAATTTGCGGAATTTTAGGCGGATTATATGCCGGCTCTGTCTCTCACACGGTAAATCAGCAGGTAGGTGGATTAGGATTTACGGCAATACTTGTTGCATGGCTTGCAAATTTTGACCCGCTGTTTATGATGTTTACTTCCTTCTTTGTTGTATTTCTTGATACCGGTTCAAAATATGTATCAACACAGTTCCAATTGAAAAGTAATGACTTTGCAAGCATTGTTGTTGGTATAATATTTTTCTTTATAATCGGCTGTGAATTCTTTATAAATTATAAGATTCATTTCCATTTCGGCTCAAAAAAGGAGGGTAAATGATGATTCTTACAACTATCGCGCATTTTATAAATGCCTCAATCGTTCAGGGAACACCTCTCCTTTTCGGTGCAACAGGTGAAATCCTCACCGAAAAAAGCGGCAACCTCAACCTCGGTATTCCGGGCATCATGTATGTAGGCGGCATTTCGGGTATTGTCGGCGGCTATCTCTATGAGCATTTCTGCGATTCTCCCGTGCCGATACTCTGCGTACTCATTTCCCTTGCTTCCTGCATTCTCGGCTCCGCGCTGATGGCTTTCATCTACAGCTTCCTTACAATAACGCTCAGAGCCAATCAGAATGTTACAGGTCTTGCGCTGACCACCTTCGGTGTAGGCTTCGGCAACTTCTTCGGCGGTTCGCTACTCGGCTTTTTCGGCGAGAGCGGTTCAATCGCACTTAATGCAACGGGCGCGGCTTTCAAAACTCCGCTTCCGTTCGCTTCAAAGCTCGGTCTTTTCGGCGAAACATTCCTTTCTTTCGGCTTCCTTGTTTATGCCGCGGTTATTATCGCAATTCTGTCGTCTTATATGCTCAACAGAACACGCACGGGTCTTAACCTCAGAGCTGTCGGCGAAAATCCCGCAACGGCTGACGCCGCGGGTATCAATGTTACCGCTTACAAGTATTTTTATACCTGCCTCGGCGGCGCAATCGCGGGTCTCGGCGGTCTGTACTTCGTAATGGACTACATCGGCGGAACATGGACAAACAACGGCTTCGGCGACAGAGGCTGGCTTGCAGTCGCAATCGTTATCTTTGCGATTTGGAGACCGAAATCAGCTATCCTCAGCTCATATCTTTTCGGCGGACTTTACATCTGCTGCGTATATATCCCCGGACTTTCCAACAGCGACAAGGAGCTTATCAAAATGGCGCCTTATGTTGTTACGATTATTGTTCTTGTTGCAATCAGTATGCGCCGCAAAAGAGAGTATCAGCCCCCCGCGAGCCTCGGACTTTCCTACTTCCGAGAAGAAAGATAAAGCAGAATTTTACAAAAAAGTATTGATTTCAACGAGAAAACAGTATATAATTAACAGCAAGAATATCTGCGCGGCGTAATGCGGCAGATTCTTGATGAATTAAAGAAAGAAGGCGCAATATTATGGGCAAATTCGTAATTAAAGAGACAAAGACAGGTTTCAGATTC
>JAZLFV010000196.1:0-14132 GCA_045615965.1 Acutalibacteraceae bacterium | reverse complement strand
TGCTTCGTCTTCGCCCTCCATAGCGCAGTAGCCGCCTAACGGCACTAAATTTATTCTGTAAAGCGTTTCGCCTATTTGCTTTGAAAAAAGCTTTGGTCCGAAGCCTACTGCAAATTCGTTAACCTTAACGCCGACAGATTTTGCGGCGATAAAATGCCCGAATTCGTGAATTACAACAAGTATTAAAAAAAGTATAACCGCAATTAAATAAGGCCAAACATTACCCCAAATTTGAGAAATATTTATATTAATCACTTTCCCTTTAAAAACTTTTTAACCGTTTCTCTTGCAAAACGGTCTGTTTCGTAAATATCCTGCAAAGTAAAATCGGATATTTTGGGCGAAAAGCTTAAAGCATTTTCAACTGCCTCGCCTATCTGTAAAAACTTGATTTTTCCGTTTAAAAACATCGAAACGGCTTCCTCGTTTGCGCCGTTTACCATTGCCGGAAAAAGTCCGCCGTTTTCGATTGCCTTAATGCAAACGGGCAAGCATCTGAAAGTATCTGTATCCGGCTTTTCAAAGGTAAGAGTTTTAACATCGGTAAGGCTTAAATGCTCAAACTCAACACCACGAAGCGGATATGTAAGTGCATACTGAATGGGAATTTTCATATCAGGTGTACCAAGCTGTGCTATAACTGCGCCGTCACTTAACTCAACGGCTGAATGAAGTATGCTTTGCCTATGAACTAAAATTTCAATTTGGCTTGGCAGAACATCAAAAAGATGTACTGCTTCAATAACCTCAAGTCCTTTGTTCATAAGTGTAGCGGAATCTATGGTAATTTTTGCACCCATCGACCAATTAGGATGATTAAGTGCCTCTTTTACCGTAACATTTTTAAGCTCTTCCTTTGTCTTTCCGAAAAACGGACCGCCCGATGCAGTAAGAAGAATTTTTTTAAGACTTCCGTTCGGTGTTCCCTGAAGCGACTGAAATATTGCCGAATGCTCACTATCTACGGGCAATAGCTTTACGCCCTTTTCCCTTATTTTCCGCTTTACCAAATCTCCGCCCGTTACAAGCGTTTCCTTGTTTGCAAAAGCTATATCCTTGCCTGCCTCTATGGCTTTGAGCGTGCTTTCAAGCCCTGCTATGCCTACGATGGCACAAAGCACGGTGTCGCCTTTCCCCGATGCAACAGTATCAACTCCGCTTTTACCCGAATAAACCTTTATATCGGTATCGGAAAGTGCGATTTTAAGCTTTTTTGCGGCATCCTCATCAAAAAGAGCAACCGAATAAGGCTTAAACTCCCTTGCCTGCCTTTCAAGAAGCTCAAAATTACTTCCTGCCGCAAGACCCGTTATTTCAATATTAAGCTTTCTTGCAACCTCTAGGGTTTGAGTTCCTATCGAGCCGGTTGAGCCTAAAACAATAAGTTCTTTCATTAAAGTACCCCGAATTCCATAAACATATACAAAATCGGTGCAATTAAAAGCATACTGTCAAAGCGGTCAAGTATTCCGCCGTGACCTGGGATTAAATTGCTGTAATCCTTAATACCCACCTTACGCTTTACTATTGATGCAAAAAGGTCACCCATCATACCGAATATGCAAAACGGTACAGTAAACAAAAGGGTAAATAATATATGCTCTGATTTAAATACCAAAACAAGAATAAGCGAAACAATAAGGCTTGAAGCTATACCGCCTATTGCTCCCTCAACCGTCTTTTTCGGTGAAATTTCGGGGCAAAGCTTATTTTTCCCCAAAAAGCTTCCGACAAAATATGCACCTGTATCGCAAATTGAGGCAAAATTAAACAGAAGCAATAAATAGTATATTCCGCTGTCAAAGGAAATTATGCCGTTAAGACTTGCAAATCCATAGGAAATAATAAGCGGAAATGCCGTATATCCCAAAATCTTTTCGAGAGAAAAATCCTTGTGATTATAAAGCACGGCAAATACCGCCGCAATGAAATAAATAATGCTTACAAGCATCGGCGTTCTTTCCGAAATATCGTTAAGCGAAATTGATTTATCGAGCATAAAAATCATTGCAATACCGTAGCCGCAGCTGATATAAGTAAGAAAAGTCGGCTTAATTTTAAGGACATTATTTAAAAGCTCATAAATTGCCGCTGCACAGATAAGCGCAATAAAAAATGTTATTACAATAGGCGCCCACAGCTTGCCAACGGTTAAAACCGCAATTACAAAGGCTATCATAACAGCCGCCGAAATAATCCTTGTTTTCATTTTTTTCACCTTTCTTAAACGCCGCCGTAACGGCGATTTCTTTTTGAATAATCCTCAATCGCCATATCAAGATGACGTGGCTTAAAATCGGGCCACAAAATATCCGAAAACCAATATTCCGCATAAGCCGCCTGCCATATAAGATAATTTGAAAGGCGGTATTCACCGCTTGGCCTTATAATAAAATCAGGGTCAGGCACATCGGCGGTATAAAGATTTCGGCTTATTGTTTCTTCGGTTATATTATCAGCATCAATACCGCTTTTTACTATCCTCTTTACGGCGTTTACTATTTCGTCTCGTCCGCCGTAATTAAGCGCAATATTGAGTGTCATACCGGTAGCATTTGCCGAATCTCTTTCGGCATCTGCTATTAACTGTTGTATGTCCTCATCGAGCACATTGATATTACCTATAAATTTAAGCTTGATATTTTCGTCCTTAAAGTTTTTTGTATCCTTTAAATAATCACGCAAAATATCCATTATGTTATCGACTTCTTCTTTAGGCCTTTTCCAATTTTCGGTTGAAAAAGCGTAAACGGTTAAATAATGAAGTCCTATCTTATTGGCATACCTTGCAATATCTTTAAATGTTTTTGAGCCTGCGGCATGACCTGCCGAGCGTGGAAGCGAGCGTTTTTTTGCCCACCTGCCGTTACCGTCCATAATTATTGCTATATGCTCGGGCATATTTAATACTTCGGCTTTTTTTCTTTTAAATAATGACATATATTCACCTAAAATACAGGCGCACGTAAATGTGCGCCGCATAAAACCCTATATTTCCATTATTTCCTTTTCTTTATCCGATGCAAGCGAATCAATCTCCTTGCAAAACTTATCGGTTAAATTCTGGATTTTCTTTTCGCCGTTTGATTCATCGTCTTCGGTTATTTTGTTATCCTTTTTAAGCGCCTTTAATTTATCGAGCGCATCTCGGCGAAGATTACGAATTGCAACCTTTGAATCCTCGGCTGTTTTCTTAACATCCTTAACAATTTCTTTTCTGCGTTCCTCTGTAAGCGGAGGGAAATTAAGGCGGATTTTCGTGCCGTCATTCTGCGGATTTATACCGATATCCGATGTTAGGATTGCTTTTTCGATTTCCTTTAAAGTGGAGGCATCCCACGGCTGAATAACAAGTGTTCTGGCTTCGGGTACGGAAACTGCCGCCATCTGCTGAATAGGTGTGGGAACACCGTAATAATCAACCGTTACTCTATCAAGGACCGAAACATTTGCTCTGCCTGCTCTTACCGCTTTAAAATCACGCTCAAGTGCCGCTAAAGTTTTGTTCATCTTTTCTTCTGTGGATTTAAGTAATTCCTGCATAAATAAAATCTCCTTAAATTCTTGATTATTCTACAAGAGTGCCGATTTCTTCGCCCTTGGCAGCTCTTACAATATTATCCGGGTCGTTAAGATTAAATACCAAAATCTTCACCTTGTTATCCATACAAAGTGAGGCGGCGGTTGAATCCATAACGTGAAGCTCGTTTTTAAGCACATCAAGATGTGTAAGCTTTTTAAGAAGCTTTGCATCCTTGTTGTATCTTGGGTCGCTATCATAAACGCCGTCAACATTAGTGGCTTTAAATATTACATCTGCGCCGATTTCAACGGCTCTGAGTGCCGCAGCGGTATCGGTTGAAAAGAAAGGATTTCCCGTTCCGCAACCGAAGATTACAACCTTGCCCTTTTGAAGATGCTTGATTGCCTTATCTCTTATATAAAGCTCCGCTACCTGACGCATTTCAATAGCAGTTTGAACACGTGCGCAAACGCCTAACTGTTCGAGTGTATCTGCTAGTGCCAAAGAATTTATTGTTGTTGCAAGCATACCCATATGGTCTGCTCTCGCTCTGTCCATACTTCCGCTTGAACGGCCTCTCCAGAAGTTTCCGCCGCCTACAACAATAGCAACCTGAACTCCCAAATCAACAATCTGTTTTACTCTTTTGCAGACATCGTTTACTTTATCAAAATCAATTCCCGAACCCTTTTCGCCTGCCAAAACCTCGCCCGAAAGCTTAAGCAAAATACGTTTATACGGAGAACTCATACAAAAAACCACCTATATAATATTATTTACATATATTTTACATTAGTACGCCTTTATTGTCAACAAAAAAGAGGGGAATTTCCCCTCAATTATATTTTATCTGCAATTTTTAAGATAAGCTCTTTTGATTTATCAAAACCCAAGCATGCATCGGTGATGGATTTTCCGAAAACTCCGCCGTTTATATTCTGATTTCCGTCTTCAATATAGCTCTCTATCATAAATCCCTTTAACATACGCTTTATATCGCCGCTTTTGGCTCTGCTATCCAAAACATCAAGAGCAATATTCGGTTGTTTAAACGGGTCTTTGCCCGAATTTGCGTGATTTGTATCTACGATAACGGCAGGATTTAAAAAACTGTTTTGAGAATAAAGCTCATAAAGTCTGCAAAGGTCGTCATAACGGTAGTTTTCGGTATATCCGTGCGAAGCGTTCTGATAACCACGAAGTATAGAATGGGCAAGCGGATTACCCGTTGACTCAACCTCCCAACCTCTGTAAATAAAGGTATGCGGATGACTTGCCGCAATTACCGCATTCATCATAATGCCCATATCGCCGCTTGTCGGATTTTTCATACCAACGGGGATATCGAGTCCGCTTGCGGTTAATCTGTGCTGTTGGTTTTCAACCGAGCGTGCTCCCACGGCGACATATGCAAGTATATCGGATAAATAACGGTGATTATCGGGATAAAGCATCTCGTTTGCGCAGGTGAATCCGTAATATTTAAGAGCACTCAAATAAAGCTCTCGTACGGCGATTATACCTTTTAACATATCGGGCTTTTCGGTAGGCATCGGCTGATGGAGAAGCCCTTTATAGCCATCACCCGATGTTCTCGGCTTGTTTGTATAAATCCTCGGAATAATAAGCAGTTTTTCGCTTACCTCGTCTGCCACACATTTAAGTCTTTCTATATATTCAAGCGCCGCTTCCCTGTTATCCGCCGAGCAAGGACCTATTATCAGCAAAAGCTTATCCGATTTTCCCTCAAAAATATCCCTTATTTGACGGTCACGGCTCTGTTTTATGAGGAACAAATCATCGGTTATCGGATATTCTTCTTTTATACATTTGGGAATCGGCAGTTTTCTTATAAAATTTGCGCCCATATCCTCATTTCCTTTCCTGAAATCAATATGTTTCAAGCTTAATTCCGAGTTTTATAAGAACATCAAAAAATTCGGGATAGCTTTTGTTTACCGCCTGCGCATCGGTTATCGTTCCACCGAAATTTGCGCACAAAACCGAAAGCGCCATTGCTATTCTGTGGTCGTTATGCGAAGATACTTCTTTGCCGGGGCAACCCATATATTGTGGATTTACCGTAACGCAACCGTTTTCCTGTATAAGCTCTATACCGAATTTTTGAAGCTCCTCTTTCATCGCAAGAATACGGTTGCTTTCTTTATATTTAAGCCTTTCTGTACCCAAAAAGCTTGCTCCCCCCGTAAGTGCAGAGCAAACAAAAAGTATCGGAGCTAAATCGGGATTATCCTTTAAATCAAACTGCTTTTTGCCCGATTTAAGCTCAAATAAAAATCTATCAAATAAAATATCGCCCTGAACGGTGTTTTTATTTATTCCGTTTATAAAAATATTGCCGCCCAACAGTTCAAAAGCCTTTATATAAGCGGCATTTGAGCAATCTCCCTCAACGGTACAATCGGTATTTTCAAGGCAGGATTTTCCGAAAAGAGTAACGGTATTTTCAAATATATCGGCTTTTACTCCGAACATTTTTAATACATCTGTTGTAATCATAATATACGGTCTGCTGTTTGCGGAAAAACTAACCGTACTTTTGCCGTTTACAGCCGAAAGTGCTGTTAACATTCCCGTTACAAACTGGCTTGAAATATTGCCGTTTACCGCATAATCCCCTGCGGTTAAACTGCCGCAAACCGTAATTTTACCGTTTTTCTCTTCAAACAAAAAGCCTTTATTTAAAGATAGCTTTCGGTACTCGTCCATAGGTCTTTCCATAAGACGCTTTGAGCCTTTAAAAATAATCTTTTTTCCCGCCGAAAGACAGATGGGAATTAAAAACCTCAATGTACTTGCACTTTCTTTACAGTCTAAAACCGTTCCGTCTTTTACTTCTTTAAGATTCAAACCGCCGATTTCTACATCGTTGCCGTTTATTATCACGCTTGCGCCGAGCAATTTTAAACAGTCCAGCGTTGCGCAAATATCATCATTTAAGCCAACATTTGAAATGTGGCTTTGCTCGGTTAATGCGCCGCATATAAGTTCTCTGTGTGCAAAGCTTTTAGATGGCGGTGCGAAAACCGTTCCATTAGCCCTGCTTTTTAAAAATTCAACCGTCATTTTTTTGAATTTCCTTTAAAAGAATATTCAAAGCATCTATGTAGCCGTTAACGCCTTTACCCGAAATTACGGCAAGCGCATTAGGGCTTATATAGCTTATTTTTCGATATTCCTCACGGTTTAAAATATCCGAAATATGTACCTCAACATAAGGAATATTTACGGCTTTCAGCGCATCTGCTATGGCTATACTCGTATGCGTATATGCGGCAGGATTTATGATTATTCCGTCTGCGCTTTTATAAGCTTCGCAGATTTTATCAATTATATCGCCCTCGTGGTTAGACTGAAAAATCTCTGCTTTAACATTCATTTCACAGCACTTTTCATCTATTAAATCACAAAGATATTTATAATCCTGCTTACCGTAAATTTCAGGCTCTCTTATTCCCAATAAATTAAGGCTCGGCCCGTTTATCACAAGGATTTTCATAAATTAAGCTCCTTGATTATTTTATTTACTGTAATGCCCTTATCGGCATTTGCATCAACCGTTAAATCGGCATATTTTTTATAAATTGGGGTGCGCTCCGAAAACATTTTTTCAAGCTTTGATAAATTATCTGACAGAGGTCTTGAATCGGTTGAAGCAAGATTTTGAAGGCTCTTTTCCAAAAACACCAATTTCCCGTTTTCTTTAAGCAAATCTGCATTTATCTCCCGTAAAACCGAACCGCCGCCCGAAGCTATAACAATGCCTTGCCTTTTTGATACTTCCGTTATTGCATCGGTTTCAGCGGTTCTGAAAAACTCCTCGCCCAATTCTGATATAATTTCTTTAGGCGACTTGCCGTATTTTTCTTCTATCTTAAAATCCGTATCAACAAAATCTCTGTTAAGCGCCTTCGCAAGTGCTTTCCCTACGGTAGTCTTTCCGCTTGAAGGCATACCAATAAGCACAATATTTTGTTTGCCTTTTATTAAACCCTCATAAATTTCAAAGCCCTTTTCATCGCTTATATCCTTGCCGCTGAAAAGCCGCGCGGCAAAAACTGCCTGAAACACAAGCATTATACCGCCGCCTAAAGCAGTAACACCCATTTTTTCGGCATCGCAAATAAGCTTGCTCTTTATCGGATTATAAACAACATCAAAAACCGCATCCAAATGTTTAAAACTGGTTATATCTGCCGCCGTTTCGTAAATATTCGGATATGTTCCGCAAGGAGTTGTATTTATAATAATGCTCGCTTTTTCGTAATACTTTTCTATGTTTTTATAGCTGTCGCAATCCTCTTTTTCGCTTCTTGAAAGACGGATAACATCTTTTGCACCCATGCTTAAAGCGACCGCCCTTGCGGTAATCGAGGTAGCGCCGCTTCCGAAAATCAAAACAAGCTTATCTTTAATACTTACTCCGCTTTTGTTTATAAGCATACAAAGTCCCGAAAAATCGGTATTGTAGCCGTATAAAACTCCGTTTTTGTTTATTACGGTGTTTACGACTCCTGTCGATTTTGCGGTTTCATCTAATATATCAATAAACGGTATTACGGCTTTTTTATAAGGAATTGTTACATTTATTCCCTTAAAATCTTTTTTTGCCATGAACTGCGGAATTTCGTTTTCCGAAAGCTCACATTTTTCATATTTGCAATTAAAAAGCTTTGGATGAATTTCGGCAGAAAAGCTATGGGTTAAGGTCTTTCCGATTATCCCGAATTGCATTTTTTATACCCTCCGCACCGTATTTTAATGTAAGCATATCAAGAAGTGTTAAGGCAGTAATACTGTTTATAATAACGCCTGCTCTTACGGCTATACACGGGTCGTGCCTGCCCGAAGCCTTGATTGTTACATTACTGTTTGTCTTTAAATCCACCGTAGCCTGCGGCAGAGAAATTGTGGGTGTAGGCTTTATCGCAACTCGGAAAATAATCGGCGCACCCGATGAAATTCCGCCTAATATACCGCCTGAATGATTGGTTTTAAAATCCACATTTTCGCCGTTAAAATAAAGCACATCGTTAGCTTCATTGCCTTTCATATCTGCAAATAAAAAGCCCGAACCGAACTCAATACCCTTTACCGCAGGAATAGAAAAGAGTGCGTGCGAAAGCATACCCTCAATTGTATCAAACCAAGGCTCGCCAATGCCTGCGCTCAATCCCGTTACGGCGGTTTCGATTATTCCGCCTATACTGTTGCCCTCCGATTTTACCTGCTTTATTTTTTCAACCATTAAATCGGCTTTTTCTTTTGTTAATACGGCAAAATCGCAATCGTTTAATTTATCTATGTCGGCATTAAAATCTTCAAAATTCCTATCCTCGATATCGCCGATTTTCTTTATATGGCTTCCGATTTTTATTCCCATATCTTTAAGCACCGAAATCGCAATGGCACCTGCCGCAACTATCGGCGCCGTAAGTCTACCACTCAAGTGGCCTCCGCCCGAAAGCAGACCGCTCTCGCCGTGCTTTGCAAAAACCGCATAATCAGAATGTGACGGGCGTGGCTTTAAGTAAAGCTCATCGTAATCCTGCGCCTTTATATCCTTGTTATCAACGGTTATGCAAATGGGAGTACCGCAGGTAATACCGTCTTTTACTCCGCTTAAAATATGAAAGCTGTCATTTTCGACCCTTTCGGTGGAAATTTTATCTATAGGCCGCCTTTTTGAAAGCTGTTTTTCTATAAATCTTTCATCAACCCTTATTCCGGACGGGATTCCGTCTAACACAGCACCCATTGTTTCGCCGTGGCTTTCACCGAAAAGGGTGAGTGATATGTTGTTGCCGAAGGTATTTTTCATAAATCCAAAACCTTATTTCTTATCGGTAATTTTTCTTTGATACGCCTTGGAAATTTCTATATTGCTCTTTAAAAATTTCTTATAAAACGGCAAATATTCGCCGTTTTTTATTAAATCAGAGCTTTTTAAAAGCATTGCTTCCTCTCTGTTTGAATCCTCTATCGGATTATCAAATCGGCGCTTTAAATCGGCGATTTTTGCCGAAACATCCATACGTTTTTCAAAAAGCTCTGCCATTTTTTCGTCAATAAGGTCTATTTCTTTTCTTAAATCATCAATTTTCATAAAGCAAAATCAGCCCTTATTTTTATACTCTTCAAAAAGCGCCTTAAATGCGGGAATTGACCTTTCAATCTGGTCATAGCTTACACAGTATGCAATTCTTACATAACCCTCTATGCCGAATGAATCGCTTGGTACCAGCAGAAGCTCATACTTTTTTGCTGTTTCGCAAAATGCCTTTGCATCCTTTTCGAGCGCCTTTACAAAAAGATAAAAAGCGCCGTCAGGACGAACTGCATCATAACCGATTTCGGTTAATGAATTGTATAAAAGGTTTCGGTTTGCCGCATATTTCGGAACATCGGGGCTTAATCCGTCACATTCCGCCGCAACATACTGCAAAAGACTCGGCGCACAAACATATCCCGAGGCTCTGCCTGCGCCGCAAACGGCGGCAAAAATATCTTTCGCATATTCCGCCTTTGGCGATACCATAATGTAACCTATACGCTCGCCGGGGAGCGAAAGCGATTTACTGTATGAATAGCAAACCACCGTATTATCATAAAGAGCAGGTATATACGGTACGGTAACATCGCCGTAAACAATTTCCCTATATGGCTCATCGCAGATTATATAAATTGCCTCGCCCGTTTTTGAAGCAAAATCGCTCAAAGTTTCAGAGAGCGCCTTTAAATCGTTTTCGGCAAAAACCGCACCCGAAGGGTTATTAGGCGAATTTATGATGATGGCTTTTGTCTTTTCGTTTAAAGCATTTTTGATGGCATCAACATCTATGCCCATATCGTTTTCACGGCATTTTACGGTAACGGGAACAGCATCTGCATTTTCTATAAACACCTTATATTCGGGGAAAAACGGAGCTAAAATAATAACCTCGTCTTTCGAATTGCAAAGTGCTTTGAGTGTAATTTCAAGCGAAGCGGCGGCACCGCAGGTCATATAAATATGTCCTGCATCTGTTTTAAACCCGAAACGCTTGCCGATATTATCTGCTATAACACTTCTCGTGTGCATATCCCCTGCGGCGGATGTGTAGCCGTGAAGAGATACGCTCTCACGCTCATTTATAAGCTTTATTATAGTTTCGTTTACCTTTTCTGGCGCAGGAATATTCGGATTTCCAAGACTGAAATCATAAACATTTTGAGCTCCTATTTCTGATTTTCGTTTATTTGAATATTCAAATATCTGCCTTATTGCCGATGGCTTTTTGCCAAGCTCTTCCATTTTTTTACATATCATAAAACCACTTCCAAAACCATATATATTTTGATTATATCAAATCTTTTTATCAAGTGCAAGCAAAACAAACCCCGATTATCGCAATTTTCGAGCCTTTTTGCTTGACCGAAAACATATTTCGTGTTATACTGAAATCCACCGCAGAAAGGAAGTGACCGCTTTGGAGGGTACAAAGCTTATTACCAAAAACCGTCAGGCTTACCATGAGTATTTTGTGCTTGAAACCTTTGAAGCAGGTATTTCGCTTTGCGGTACAGAGGTAAAATCGGTAAGGCAGGGTAATGTGAATTTAAAAGATGCTTGGGTAAATATCCAAAACGGCGAAATGTTTATTAAGCAAATGCACATAAGCCCTTACGATTACGGCAACATTTTCAACCGTGACTCAAAGCGTGACCGAAAACTGCTTATGCACAAGCGTGAAATTATGCGGCTTTTCGGCGAAGTAAAACAGCAAAGCCTCACTCTTATCCCCCTTTCGCTCTATTTTAAAGGCTCAAGGGTTAAGGTTGAGGTCGGTCTTTGCAAGGGTAAGCAACTCCACGATAAGCGTGACGTTGCCGCAAAAAATGATGCAAACCGTGCAATAGAGCGTGCCATAAAAGAGCAAAACCGCTGACTATATCCATTACCTATTACCTATTACTTCTTACCTATTACCTCTTACTTCAATCCCCGGGGGCGTAAAGGTTTCGACAGGGATTTTGAACTTACGGAAGCGAGCAGAGGTGCGGAACCTCTTAAAAATCCGCAACTTAAAATTAACTGACAATCGTCAAGTTTTAGCAGCCTGATTTAAGGCAGCCGTCCGATAAGAGAGTACTGCGGCTCTTAAAGGGCGTCAATCAGCAGTGAACGTGAGCATGGGCTCGGCTCAACCCTTGCCACGGCTTTGAGCCTACCGAGCTGCCAAGCCCGACTGTCGGCGTGGCGGTAAGGGAATTTTAAACGGCAATCTGCGCTCGGAGATGCCGTAAGGGATAGATTTTTGGACGGGAGTTCGACTCTCCCCGCCTTCACCAAAAAGAAGATTGCACATTTTTGTGCGGTCTTCTTTTTCTGTTATGGGAGAGTCGAAAAGAACGGTTTTTCTGTTAGGAAAAATTGCGACCTTTCGGGGAACGGTCGCAAAGTTCGGGTGCGTGCCATCGCCGGCAGGCGAGTGGGCGACTCTCCCCGCCTTCACCAGAAAAAACGACAAGTTTCGATAGAAGCTTGTCGTTTTTTTTGGTGAAATTCGTTCCTTACGGAACGAGTGAAATACATCTGACGATGTATGAAATATTGCTTTCGCAATGTGAAATGTGCTTCGCACATTAAGGAACGGATTTTATTTCATATTCGGTTGAAAATCGGATATTTCATAATTTCGGCAGAAATTATTTCACATTTGCCATAAGGCAAATATCTCACTAAAAAAATACACACTCGCCTTTTTGCTTTTGAGCAACTTTTGAATGTGATTTTAAAAAAATGTTGCGAAATTTAAAAATATCCTGTATAATATTATTGCCAAACAAACTTAATATTGTACAGGATAGGTGTTTTTATTTTTATTTATAATTACACTTTTTTACACATCCTAAATATTGGATAAAATGCAATTCTAATTATATGGGTGTGTGCGAAAGCATCTATACTGTATAGGTTTGTTTGGCGACAATCGGAGTTGCGTTTTTCGGTGCGTTGACTTCGGTTGGCGCACTTTTTTTGTTTAAGGAGGGTAGTAATAATACTTTAGTTTAAATATAACAAGATGTTTTTCTGCATACTATTTGATAAATTTATCCGATTAGTACCTACTAATGTAGCAGTTATAACAATAAAGCCAAAATTTCATATGTATGCAAAACAAAAAATATGTAAATGTGGAGGTTAAAAATGATATTTATTTTTCCGTTAGTGCCTATCATAATTGCCATTATATGTATAGCCCTTGGTTTATTTGGTGAAATTCAATCAAATTTGTCAACAATTAATACGGTATTAATCGTAGTGGTATCGTTGGCTTTTGCCGGATTGGGAATTTATGGGCTAACACGAAAAACAGAACCCATTCGAAAGGTTTTGGGTTTGATTTCCTGTGGAATAGGAGGTTTTATTTCTACAAAAGTTTTAACATATTTAATAAAAGAATTAGCATCAATAGAATTTGGATTGCTTGGATTATTTGAATTTGTATTTGTGCTGGTATTAGGGGGAAGTCTCTGTTTATTAATTGTGTTAGGATGCATTTGTGCTTGTTGTAAAATTGTTGATGATGAATGGTAAAAAATTACAACAGAACCGTCCCATTTTGTTCTTTATAAAAAACGCCGCATTTATAAAAAATGCGGCATAGTTTTTGCAATTTTTTTGTTTTCGCTTTGTTTGCCCTTACAAAGCAGAATACATTAAAATGCTTTTCAGGTCTTTGGCAAACCCAATATTATAGACTCTTAAAGAGCATAATAAACAAAATATGTTTAAATCAACATAAACTAATAATTTTTGTTTCTGTGAGCTTCATATTATTCCTTGCTGTAAATTACTGTTACATCGGGGTGAAGCTGTAAAATCGAAGCCGGAACTTCGGGTGTAATCTGACCGAAAAATGCCTTTTTAACGATTTCTTCTTTTGATTTTCCGTTAGCAATAAGCAGAATCTTTTTCGCCTGCATAATAGCGCCCATACCCATGGTTATTGCCTGTTTCGGAACATCTTCCGACTTCTCAAAAAATCTTGCATTCGCTTTGATGGTTGATTGCTCAAGCTTTACTGTATGAGTTTCCTTTGTGAAGAACTTTTCAGGCTCGTTAAATCCTATATGGCCGTCTATTCCTATACCCAAAAGCTGTAAATCAATACCGCCGAGTGCTTTTATTGTATCATCGTGCTTTTTACATTCAGCCACCAAATCGTCCGCCATTCCGTTTGGCACAAAGGTATTTTCCGGCTTTATATTGATTTGGCTGAAAAAGTTTTTGTTCATAAAATAACGGTAGCTTTGCTCATTAAAGCCGTTAAGTCCGACATATTCATCAAGATTTACCGAATGTGCTTCGGAAAAATCCACATCGCCTTTTTCATACCATTTTATAAGCTGTTCGTAAGTTCCGAGCGGTGTTGAACCTGTGGCAAGCCCCAATACACAGTCGGGCTTTGTGATGACCTGCGCCGAAATAATATTTGCGGCTTTTCTGCTCAGGTGCTTATAGGTTGTAACTTCAATAAATCTCATATTTATCTCTCCTAAAAAATATATTCTGAATAATTTGTATTTATATTCTATTTAATTT
>JAZLFV010000195.1:0-10564 GCA_045615965.1 Acutalibacteraceae bacterium | reverse complement strand
ACCGTACTGCCTGTAAATCTTTTCATTCATTACAATATCGCCGGTAATATTGATTACACCGTTATCAGCAACATTTTTGAATGCCTCCTTTAAGGTTTCGGGGGTATTTGCTTCAATTGTTGCTCCGGCGGCATGAACGATAATAAAGCTTGACAATATCAAAGAAACGGTTACAACTGCCGCCAGTACCGTATACAAAATTCTTTTTGCTTTCATAACATTTCTCCTTGTAATCTTTCAAAGCAAATTATGAAATCCATTCAACCTTTGCGGGGCTTTTATCAAAAATCTTAACCGCAGACATTAAAGTAGTCAAATCGCCGGCATTTGTCCAAGAGCCGTAAACCAAGCCTTGACCGTCTGTTGTTCTGCCGTGATACCATGTGTTGCCGTGAATATCCCATTCACCGTTGTTTCCGCCCGACTGTATTCTCCAGTCAACCGCATAGGTAGTACATAAATCAAAAATGTTACCTGAAATCTCGTTGGCCTTTGCAGTTGGGTACATATGCTGCCAACCCTTTACATGTATTCCCTGACTGTCAGGACGCTGCTTGCCCCAACCGTAGCCTGCAAAACGGCTTATATTATTAACCATTTTGAAGTTCTTAACAGTTGCAGGTGAAATATATGTTGCACCGTTATTTGCGTGCCAGAACTCAAATGAAAGTGTGCAATATTCAACAAGATTTCCTTCGTATGTTATATTCTCGTAAGTATCGTCAATACCAACACCAACGCTGTCATAATCACCCTGCCAGGTTATACCCGTATCGTAGCATTGATAAACCCAGTTATTCTTAACAACGTGATTTTTAACACCGTTCCAACATTGAATTCCGTTACCGTATCTTGTTGTTCCTGTTTGAAGGGCACCGCCTATAAATCCGATTTCGCAGTTTGTAATAACAGAATTATCACATTCGCCATCCAAATCAATGCCGAAGGTCCCGGTATATTTAAAACAAAGATTATCAATGGTTACATCAGGAACCGTAACATAGAAAAGCGGCATTTTAAGTCCGACTTCGATATCCTTAAAGGCTTTGCCCGGATTACCCTTATCGTAATAAAGATAAACTGTATCCTGATGTGTATTATAATAATAGTCGCCGTTCTTTTCGAGTGAAACCAAACCGTTAAGCTTCTTAACGCCGACCATTTCGCCATGGTCAAATACGATATTTCCGATATCGGGGTCTGCTACGGTTAATTTCCAAACATTTTCAAAATTGCTTGGAATCCATGCAGACGGGTCGGCATAATTCTTCGCAGAACCGTAAAATGTAGGCTTGTTTCCCTGGCCGTAAGAGCCGTATGTTACGCCTTTCTTACATTTGTAAAGTGAGGTTAAACGCCACAAGCCGCCACGCTCGAATAAAACAGCATCGCCCGGCTTTAATTTATTCATCATAAAAACGCCTGCTCTGAAGTCCTTAAGAGGGGTTTTCGGTGTTTTACCGTCATTACTATTATTTCCGTACGGAGATACATAATAGGTAGTGCCGGTAATTTTATAATTCTCCGCCGTATTTTTGGCATTTAGTATTTTGTTACGAAGTGCCGTGGCTTCTGCATCGGATTTGCTCGATGTAACCGTTGCGCCTGAACGCCAATTCGTACTCAGAGTACTTACCGTTTTTTCGATTACTTTAACCTCTGTTTCTTCTTCGTAATCGGGTTCTTCGCTATCAATCGGCTCATAATCCAAGTAAGTATCGTCAAATGATATACTACCCTCTGACGCAAGATTCTCCTTTTCATCTTCAGAAGCTCCGGATTCGGGAGATTTACTCTTGCGTTTCTTTTTGGCGGTGTCATCGTCCTTCTCGCCGCATCCGCAACAAGCAAGCAACAACAAAAGCGCCAAAAGTAAAGATAATGCCTTTTTCATTCTGGTTTACACTCCTTTTAATCCCACTTTTTAAGGCAATAACGATTATAAAGCGCTAAAACTATACCTATAACCGCTAAAACAATAACAAAATAAAACCATAACATCGCCGATGCCGTATCATATGTTGTTACATCTTTCATTAAATCGTTGGCAGTAGATACAACCTTATTGTTTGAGCTTGTAAACTGTGAAATCATTGTATAAATAATAACCAACGACAAAACATGCCTTAGCATAGGTACGGTAATTTGCCAAAATTCATCCCACTTATTAGCTCCTTCAATTTTAGAAACCTCATAAAGCGATGCGGGTATACCTTGAAGTCCGGCAAGGAACAAAATAATCTGAACGCCGCAGTTCCACGCAAGCGATACTGTATTCGAAAGAAAAAATGTCAAAAAACTCGAAATTTGCGATGGTAAAGCAAGATTGGCGAAAATAGCGCTATAATCAATGAAGCCTCCGCCTTCTGTTGTAAAATCAAAAATAGGTGCATTTACCGAAGGACCGGAAAGCAAGCTTACAATAACCGATGATTCGATAATAACAGGCAAGAAGAAAATAATACGCATTATTGTTCTTCCGTAGTATTTTTGATTTAAAAGTACAGCTAAAATAAGACTCAAAGACACAATCATCGGTAACGAATAAAACATTGACCCGATGGAATCTCTTACCAAATCCAAATAGTCTGCATTTTCCAAAAGTACAATTTTGAAATTCTCAAAACCTGCATATTCCAATACCAAGCCTTTATCTGACATAGTAGTATTACTAAAAGCATAGCAAACAGATGAGACTAACGGAATAAAAAAGAACATAATCAATCCGAAAATCCAATGAGACACAAAAGAATATCCGTATCTTCGGCGAAGGGATTCTATTCCCTTGACTTTTTTCTTCATCAGTTTGCACCCCTTAATTCAAATTCATAACTCTCTAATTTTCCTATTTCGGTGTCAATGGCAATGGAAGAATTATTAACATAAACAACCTTGCCGTTTTCAAAAGTTGTTACCGAAAGACCGTTATCAAAAATCTTGTAATCAACTATCCTTGAGGCGGCGGTAGCATCGTAAACCTCTGCAATTTTGTTTACATACTCTTTAATTCTTTCTTTGTTGGCATCATAGCAACAAGCATAAAGCTTTTGTGCTTTGGACTCCATATATGAAACATCAAATTCGTCTATCAAAGAAAATCCGATTCCCATACCGGTTGCCGCTGCTGTTGCAATAACCTTTTCGGGGTTATCCGCCATGTTTACGGAATTTGTATACAACGGAGTTACATCTGAGAAAACCAACTGATAAAAAGGTATCTCGTAATCCATTGAAAAATGGCCGTTACCGCCGATATCCAAATCAAAAACAGAGTCCAACAAACCGGCGGCAAAATATGCTGAGGCCTTTCCGCTTACAGCTTTATTGCTTTTTCTGATTTTTGAAATATAATCTTTATTTTCACTCTCTGTTTTATATGAAAGCGGATAAACTTTGTTCTTGTTGTAATCGGAATATGCAACAGAGCCGAGCGTTGATAAGCTTATACCGGATATACCGAATTTATCGGTTGTTTTAAGGACTTTTTCAATAGCCTTTCCCTGCTTGCCTCTTGCAAGTATTCTATACTCGCTGTTTAAATCATTAATGCCGAGAGGAATATCCGCAAAATATTTATCCGCAGAATGAAGTACTGCTGTTTTGGCTGAATCCGAAGAATACCCGAAGCCGCTTCCTGATTCAGAAAATTTAGACATTTCAAAATTGAAATAAAGCGGAATCTTATTTGAAGAAGCATAATCTTCAATAGCTTTAATCTGTTCTTTATTTCCAAGTTTTGAACTGATTGTGAAACCGCCTGCAATCTGCCCGTAATTGATACCTGTTTCACCGTATCCGCTTAAACAAACAGTAGGTTTATACGATATCTCTTTAAGCAAATCGGAAACTATTTCTTTTGCGCTGCTTAATGTGGTTAAGGTTTTTAATTTTTTAGTCGGAACGCCGGCAACGGATGTTGTAGCCATTACACCGCCTAAAATATCAACCGAATACGGAGACTGAATAAAATCAGACTTTTGAATAAATCCTTCCTTATTCAAGTAATTACGGTAACAATCTGCCATACCCATATAATCGGCATCTTCGTTTTCGAGGAAATAGCAACCGATTGTAATAACCTTATCAGTACGGTCAGAAAGCTGCCTTATGTATCCTGATGTTTTAGACCTGCCTAAAGTATAATCGTAATCCACAAAAAACAGATTCGGTTTAACCTTTGCATAATCTGAGCTTCGGCTGCCGGTGCTTGCATCTATACCCATTGCACCGGGGGATTTCTCAGCAATACAGAACAAGGCGTTATTATCTTCCTTTAAGCCGAAAACCGGCATTCTTGCTGTTTCCGGGAGATTGATTATACCGTCTGTTTCAAGTGCTATATAATTGCTCGGACCTTCATGATATTCTTTTTCAAGGTCTGCAGTATCCTGTGTTTTCATAAGTGCGCCGTTACCAACCGGCAGGAAGATATAACCGTCCTCACTCTTATCACTTACCCTGAACATATTGGGCATCGGATAAGCAGAAACAAGCCGGTAATTTTCATCGCCCTCGGCGACTTTTGAAGCATCTATTGAAATTTTAAAGGAATCACCTGCAAGATAAAAATCAACGGGGACAGCAATCTTATATTTCAAGAAATAATATATAAGCTCAACACCGTTATCTATCTTTTTGGCGCTTACACTTAAAACACGAGTTCGTTTTAACTCAAAGTTATCATCGTATACGAGGTCGCCGTTTTTATCACGCTCAACTTCATAAAATACATCGCCGCTTGCGCTGCTTGGCTGATATGTTTCCATATTTTGTATGGTGATGTCAAGCGCCGAAGAGCCCTTGTTTTCGCTGTTTCCGTTGCCTCCCTGGTTCGATGACCACACCTTGCCGGTAACCTTATCGGTAACAGAAATTTCGAATACTTCTCCCCCTGTTGCGGCATTTGGATTTTTAACTTCATATTTATAATCCAACTTTAATCTATCATTTTCGGCAAGTGTCTGAGATGATAATGTTTTGATATTTGAAGCATCAAATTTATCAAGCTTGCGCTTTGCTCCGCATCCGGAAAGAGCAGATACAAATATAAGAACAGCCGACAACATTGAAACGGACTTCTTAAATTTCATTTTTGTCATTTCCCCTAACTATCTGTAAAGTATTTCCGAAAACAGCGAAGTGAAGAAATTACCCACCTGCTGAAGCAATATAATTACCACAAAAATCACAAATGCAACAAGTATCATAAATAATACCGAAACAATGGCTGTGATAAGGAATTTGAAGAAATCAAACTCATGTACTGTCATAACAGCGATACAAAGAATGAAAAATGTTATTATCAAAACAACAACACCTATAGCATCAACTATTCTGAGCCCCGAAAGTGAAAGAACATGTGAAAGAATAACCTTAATGTATGTAAACACTATTAACGGAATCAGAGAATATGTTGTTGCAACCAATACATCCTTAAATCTGCCCTTGCCTTCAAATGAAGAAGAAATCAGCCAGTTGCAAATTGTCCAAAGTAAAACTATTCCAACCGTTTTTATCAATGTGTAAATTGTATTATAACGGTAAATAACAACATGTGTCGCAAGAAAACCGGAACCAACTGCTTCGAACACATTTGACAAATAGTAAAGCAGTAAAATAACAAAAGCAATTATTACGGAACCCATCTGCTTGCTCTTAATCTCATCAAATGCTTTAAACGGATGCACGGTTGAAGAAAGAGCGGTTTTTACATATTGATTTTTTATGATAACCAACCGTTTTTTCTTTGCAACAACAACAAAAGCAATAATACCGCCGACTACAACTATCGCAATACTGAAAAGTAAAACAAAATGGTCTAATATAAAATTGTTTCTTATTGCTTTCCAAGCCAAATCGTAAACAGTATAATCAAGACCGTTTTTTGCATACTCCAAGGCTTTTTCATATTTGCCTTCGCTTAAATAGGCAATAGCTAAACCTCTGTAAGCAAGCTGACAACTTTTATCACGCCTGTTAATTTCTTCCCAAAGCGGCTTTGCAGCCTCGTATTCACCGTCTAAATATGCGGACTGTGCTTT
Organism: Acutalibacteraceae bacterium; assembly: GCA_045615965.1. GTDB lineage: Bacteria > Bacillota > Clostridia > Oscillospirales > Acutalibacteraceae > UBA737. Next base: position 4,523 of record JAZLFV010000195.1, on the reverse strand, counting down.
AACCAGCATATCACCGTATTCTGTTCTTTCAAAAACCGTAATACATTTATTATCACTGTCATATACCAAAACATCGGTACCGCAGATACATAAGGAAAGCGCAGAGTCGAATACTCCCAGCCTTTTTGCTTTGTCATATCCTCCGCCAAAGCCACACAAAAGGTTGCACTCGGCATCGTAAATATATATAAGACCTTTTTGGCTATCTAACGCATATATAAAATCATTTTCGTCTACATCAATGGATACGATATTTTGTTTCATCAATTTACCAAACTTTTCGGTAACCTTTTTTTCAACAAAATTGATATCGTCAGCCGAAAGTGATGTTCCGTCTGTTTGACGCTTAAACATAATGTTTTCACCGGTTGGCGAAAGCTTACGGATTTGCCCTGTTCCGTTTTCTTTTTCTTCCGGAGATGCCTCTGTGCATGTAAGCACATAATCATCAGAATCCAAGCACAAATCTACAAAAGAAAAAGGTAATTTTTTTGCTGAAACCGCTTTTTTGGCATCCGTCTGTGTTAAGCGGTCCCATAAATACGACAATGTATCAAGCGCAGTAGCCTTTACGGTATTTGAACCGTAGAAGCCCAAAAACTCATGCTGCGGAGAATAAAGCAATGCGCCGTAATATCCGCCTAAAATAAGAATATATGTATATCCCTTTTCGGTTATGGTAATCTTTGACGGCTGGAATAATAAATCATCGGGATATAAATTTGAATCGGGCTTTTCCCAAATATCAATAACTTCTCCGCTTTGATTTACTATCAAAACTCTGAAATTTTCGGTATCGCAAACATAAATATTCTTTTTATTGTCAACAAAAATTCCCAAAGCACCCTTGAAATCAAGATTTTCACCTGATTTATCTGCCAAGGTCATTGCACGGTCAAGAGTATAATCCGGATTTAACACGACTATTTCCGATGAATCGGCAACCAAAAGATATACCTTTCCATCGTTATCCGTGCAAAAATCGTTCACGCCTGCCAGTCTGTTTTTCAGACCCAATGACTGTGCCGTTATCAGTTTTGTTGCATAATACATATCCTGCGTAAGTACCGGCTCTACACTACCGCTTGCCGTTTCATCATGAGCAAATGAATCGGTAGGATTTGCCAGTACTGTCATACCGGACGAAAAAATCAAAATAAAAACAAAGATTAAAGAAATAACCCTTTTCAAACCATTCCACATTCCTTCCGTATGGAATCAATTACTTAATACCCGATGTACTCATCGTTTCCATAACATTACTCTGAGTAACAAGAAAGACAAGAATCGGAGGTATCATTAAAATTACAGTTACTGCCATTGCGCTGCCGGAACGTGCGATACCGCCCGCTGAAACAGAATTCATAACCTGAGGCAATGTTTTAAGCTGCTCACTAAAAATCGTACCGTTTGGAACGACAGTCCACATTGACTGGAATGATAAAAGCATTATAGTCATCCAAGCAGGTTTAAGTATCGGCATAACAATGTTTCGATAAATTTTTACAATTCCCGCACCGTCAATTCTGGCGGCCTCCAAAAGAGCATCCGGCACCGAAACATCAATATACTGTTTCATCAGGAAGCATCCTACCGCCGAAGGTATCGCCGGTAAAATATATACCCAATATGTATCAATCATACCGAGTTTCGTGAATATCAAATACTGCGGAACGCTTAATGTAACACTATTATAAAGCAACATTATCTGAATAATCGTAAACATTACATTTCTGCCACGCATTTTTGATTTCGAAAATACAAATGCCGCAAGAGATGCCGCAACTATATGTAATCCCGTACCTGCAACTGCGATAAATATACTGTTAAATAAATATCTTGAAACAGATACCTGAATTTTGCCGAGCAGCGAAGGCAATTCCAAGTAATTTGATAAAGTAGGCCTTTTTACAAAGAACTGCGGAGGAAAAATCAACAGCTCATCCAAGGGCTTGAAAGATGTAATCACGCAGTAAATCAAAGGCAAAACGGTAAACGCACCGGCGAGAAACAAGATTGAAAAATAAACAATATTTCCGGCAGTTGAGCGTGTATATCGTCTGTATTGTGGTTTGTTAGATTTCATTTGCGTTTCTCCTTAACTATCGCTCTTTCCGATAAGATTTAAGAATGCACCTATACCGTAACGGAATGCAAGCACCAATAAAAACAGTACAACCGACAACGCCGATGCATAACCCATTTCATACCTTGCAGTACCTACATCCGAAATATAAGATACCAAAGTATCAACCGAGTTATTAACACTCGGATAACCTACCAAGGTCGTCATAAGTCCGCTCACAGAGAATACCGACTGAATCTGCATTACCGCACCAAACAGCAAAATTGATTTCATAGACGGCAGGGTAATATACCATAATTCATGCCAGCGTGTTCTGATTCCGTCAATAGCGCCGGCTTCATAAAGCTCGCTGTTTACATTTTGCAGACCGGCTATATTCGAAAGGAAAGTAACACCCATACTCATCCAAAGCTGAATGATAATAAGAATCGGCATATTATATGTGACATTTTGGAACCAGTTAATAGGCTCGGTAATAAGGCCGAAGCTTATTAAAAAGTTGTTTAAATATCCTAAGCTATCACCTGAGAAGAATATTTGCCAAACAAAATATGCGTTACCTACAAGCGCAGGTGCGTAGAATATGAATGTAAGTATTACACGAACCGTTCTTGAAAACTCATTTATCATCCAAGCAAGAACAAAGGCTAAAATAAATCCGCCGGGACCTGCAATAATGGAAAACTTCAAGGTATTTCCAAGCACCTTCAAAAATGTATCATCGGCAGCAAACATTCTTGCATAGTTTTCAAAACCGTTAAATATCGGATTGGAAACCATATCATAATCAAAAAAGCTTAATACTATTGACGATAATACAGGAAGAATATTGAATATAAAGAACAGGCTTATAAAAGGCAATGCAATTAAAAAGCATACCGTATTCTCACTTAAAGAGCTGCCGTATTTCTTTTTATTCAACCCGTTTCCACTCATAAGTTCACCAATTTTCCTAAAAATTTAACTATCTGTTTTCATATTGAAGCCATTTGCGTTTTATTTCAACATTAGCTTCTTCGCTGTATTTAAGAAGTGTTTCCTTGGGGCTTTGATTGTTTTCAACAACATTCCAATAGCTTTGATATACAGAACGGGACACATAATAGCTTCCCGGATATTCCGGAATTTCCCTAATCTGATTAAATGCTTCAACAATTGTATCTTTCATATCAATATCCCATTCAAGCGAAGCAAACGCTTCCTTGTTTGAAACCGAAACACGGCCGGTAGGACCTAAAATTGTTTCAATTTCATTTGAGAAAGAAATCTGTGTTTCGGCAGAAAGCCACCACTTGATAAATTTCCAAGATGCTTCCGGATTTGATGTGCTCTTCATAATCGAGCAGGCTGTACCGCCGCCGGAAGAAGTATGGCAAACCGTACCGTCCTCCTGAGGTGTTCCCGGAATCAAAGAAACAGACCATTTACCGTCAATTTCAGGAGCTGCCGCTTTAAGGGTTGTATACATCGTATGGGTAGAAATACCAAGCGGACACGAGCCGGTTCTGAAACGGTTATAGAAATCCATCGTTCTCGGCAATCTCAGCTTTGTATAATAAGCAGTCCATTCGTTAAACACCGTAGAGGTTTCGGGCGAGGAAAGATTTGTACTTTTACCGTCTGCCTTATAAATATCCACATTATTTTGCAACATTAAAGACGGGAAAATATTTATACTGCCGATTCCGGCGTTCGCCTGACCTACGCTTGTTGCCGTATTGTTGGGAAGCCAAGCAGTAAGGTTGTGAATTTCAAGAAGATTTACCGTTTCACGGAACTCCTCCCAAGTTTCCGGGACCTTCAAATTCATCGAATCCAAAATGTCTTTTCTGTAATACATCAAATAGAAAGACTGTGTATCCGGCAGACCGTATAACCCGCCTTTATAGTAGTAAGGCAATGCGGCTTCTTCGCCGAAATTTTTAAGCACATCGGGCAAATCCTTAAACTTCGTCATATCGTAAAGAACGCCACGCATGGCGAGGTTTACAGGCTCACTCCTTGAATGCTGGAGCAAACAGTCCGGTCCTTTGCCGGAGAGAACCGCTTGAACGACCGAAGCATTTACAAGCTGAACATTTACCGCAACTTTGGTTTGAGGAGTAAATGATGTTTGAATAAGTGAATTTAACACCTGAGCTTGGTCTCTGCCCCAGTCAACCCAAATGGTAATTGAATTGGAATTTCCGGAGTTGTTTGAAATATTATTGTAATCGCTTACAAATGATGTTAAAAATCGTTGGACCGAATAACCGGCTTTTTCAAAAAATCCGACCTTTTTAAAAGGCTTTGTGTTCTTTGCAAAAAGCGAAATCTTATCAATATCAAGCGGCATGGACGACATTTCATTCAATACCGAAGCAAGCGATGTGTATTTTGAATAGTAGTTTGATTTATAGCGGTGTGAAGAGTATCTGTTATCGAGCATAAGCTCAAC
>JAZLFV010000194.1:0-7089 GCA_045615965.1 Acutalibacteraceae bacterium | reverse complement strand
AGTTGTTCTTTGTCAAAGGCATCAAGGAAGGTTATTGATATTAACTCTGATGATATCGTTGATGCTTCTGATTTGACCGCCCTCGTTGGATTGTTAATCGGTAGGCAAAGCGCCGTTTTAAAGCCGAAAACAACAAATTATAATTCAGGCTTTGATATTAAAATGCCGATAGGCGGTTATTGGGGACCTAATGACCAATCGTATTCAAACAGCAATACAGGCTATACAACTCCTAATTATATTTCCGACCAGTATTATAAGCTGATTTCAGATTGCGGTATTAATCTTATTACATATACAAGCAATACCGCAACACCAAACAGTAAGCGAATAGAAAATGTTAAAAAAGAACTTGCACTTGCCGAAAAATACGGTATAGGTATGTTTGTAAGCGCAAATCTTAACAACACATCAGATGAACAAGACTTAATTGAAACAATAGGCAATTACAGCTCTTATGATTCATTTAAGGGTATTACGATAGTAGACGAACCCTCTTGCTCTGTTTATCCCGATTCCGCTCTTTGGTCGCAGTGGGATCATGCTTCAAGAGATATGAGCAATTTTTCAAATCTTGCAAAACTTATCAATAAGTATACCAATCTGACAGGTTATGTAAATCTGCTTCCGTTTTGGAATAACATCGGTTCTGTTAAAAATTATCAGGATTATTTAAGCGAATACTGCAATACATATTCTCCCAAACAGTTATCATTCGACTACTATGTATTTAACAGAGCTTCTATTACATCCTGCGAAGAATACTTCTCTAATCTTGATATGGTTCGTGCAGTTTCCCAAAACAGCGATGTTCCTTTCTGGACATTTATTCAAGCCGGAAGCGATTTCAGAGATGACGGAAACAATGCCGCATCAGGTAAATACTTCCCCTCCGAATCACAGTTTAAGTGGAATGTGAATATGTCCTTGGCTTATGGTGCTAAGGGAATACAGTATTTCCCGCTTCTTCAACCGTATTTTTATTCCAATAACGGCACGGGGAATGACTTTGACCGTAACGGTATAATCGCCGCAGACGGTTCTACAACAAGCTGGTATAACTATGCAAAGGCAGTAAATCAGCAAATAGCTACTATAGACGATGTTCTTATGCAATCGGAAAGCAAGGGAATAATTGCTGCCGGAACTTATGCAAGCAAGAATGTTAAAGGCTCTGCCGTTATTGATTCCTATAAAGAATTAAGTAGTGTAAGCATTCCTTCCATTGATTATTACGGTGCAGTTGTTGGTTGCTTTGATTATTACGGAAAAACTGCTTTGTATGTAGTAAACTACGATACAACCAAGGCCCGTGATATTACTTTGAATTATAACGGAAGCCATACATCACATATCATTTCGAGCAAATCAAATCTAACCTCTACCGGTTCATCCTGCACTATTTCCCTTGATGCCGGAGATGCCGCACTCGTTTTGATTGATTCGGTATCTGTTGCAGAGCAAACGGCAGTCGACAATGTTGTTGCTTTAATTAACGCTTTGCCTTCTGCTGAAAATGCCGAAATGCCAAAGGATTATACGGCAGTTATGAATGCAAATGCTGCTTATGATGCATTGTCAAACAAGCAAAAGGCAAACATTCCTGAACAGGTTAAGACAACATTGGATAAATTAGTTGCTCTCACAGCAGGATATGAAGACCTTTACTGTTTCGATTCCTGCGATGAAACGCTTAAATACGGTATCGACTACCAGTGGGACGGCGTTGCGGTTAAATCGGTTGATGACGAATATGGCAATATAACCGAGTTCCTCGTTGAAGGTACAGGCGGAAACGCTCAGTTTGTTGATGAATTGCTGACGGTTGACAGTAAATATGATAATGTTGAGTTTTATGTTTATAATCCGTTAGAAAAGGATGTAATGACCTATTATTCGCATAACTGGTCAAACGAAAAATCCTTTAACTTAACAAGCAAGGCTTGGACAAAGATTACAGTTCCTGCTTCGGATTATAACAATAAGGTTGCATTCTTGATATTCTATGAAGATATTACCTGCGATGAGCCTTGGAAGATTACCGATATTTACGGCTCTGATTCTTCGGCTTTGCCGACTGCAGTTGTCAATATGATAAACGCATTGCCATATTATACAGAGCTTACCCTTGAAAATGAGGCTGAAATTGAAGCCGCAAGAAATGCATATAACGCATTAAGTGCAGACGGCAAGGCACTTGTTACAAACCTTTCGGTTCTTGAACAATGTGAAGCAAGAATGGCATATCTTATTTCCTACGCCGGCGGTAATCTGCCCGTTGTAGTTGATGCTTCCTGCCAGAATCTCGGTACAGACGGTGTTCTGACCACCAATGTTGTAGATGAAACATACGGTAAGGTTTATACATTGTCCGGTGCATCATTCTTTACATTACCGAGTATAGTAAAGGATGAAAACTTCAAGGAGAGCAAGACAGTTGTAACATATATTTACAATCCGACCGATGAAGATATAGACATTAACTATACGATGGATTGGGGCTTCTACAGATATGCGGTATTGGCTGCCGAATCGTGGACCCGTCTCGAATTCAGCGATTTCGGTACCGCTGATAACAGAAGATTTATTTCCTATTCGGGTAGCAATGATACTATTTACTTCTACGGTGATTTCTCTGCCGAGGGTTGGAAGATTTCTTCATTCTACGGTATGAAGGAATATGGAATGCCTGATGTTCAGAATGATACGGTAGTATTTGATATTACAACCAATACATTCGGCTGTGACGGTTCAAATATCGTAGGCAATGTTGACGACGCTACCTTCGGTAAGGTAATGACATTTGAGAACGCAACATATATTGCTCTTGAAAATGTTAAGCAATCTGAAGAATATGCTTCTTCAAAGGCGGCTTACTTCTATATTTATAATCCTACCGATTCTGATGTTCAGGGTGACTTTACAATCGACTGGGATTATTACGGATGCTTCTTATTGAAGGCTAACTCCTGGACAAGAGTATTCTTATCCGATTTCCAGACAACAAGAGATACTTATAAATTCCTTACGAACGGCGGAACAATTTACTTTGATGCAGCATTTACAGGCTCAGGTTGGAAAGTTACAAGTATTTACGGAATAACCGATAAGGCAGAAGAGGAAGAAACAGAGCCTACCGACACCGTTGTTATTGACGCACAAACCGCAACATACGGCGTAGACGGTGCAGCAGTTTCGGATATATCCGATCCCGATTTCGGTTATGTAAATATGGTTTCCGCTTCAACCTATGTTGCAATAACACCGGGGCTTAAAACCGATGAATTTAAGGCAAGCAAAGTAGCTTATTGCTATATTTATAATCCGACCTCATCCGATGTAAATATTTATTGGACTCAGGATTGGTGCTATAACGGATATTCCGTTCTTAAAGCTAACGCATGGACCCGTGTTGAGCTTTCTGATGTTGTAAATGCTGCCGGCTCGCTTATTATAGGCGATAACCGTACTATTTATATTTACGGTGCATTTACCGGAGCAGGGTGGAAGGTTACATCTTTCTATGGCTTAAATGATTTTGCGCCCGATAATATAGGAAACGGCTTGATAGTTGCAGATGCGGAAAATGCCTTGGGTGTTGACGGCACGATTACACCGAGAGTTTCGGACGGTACATTTGAACAGGTTCAATCCTTTGAGAACAGCACATATTTAGCTCTGACCAACAATTGCAGATTAGATGGCTTCGGAGATAGCGATGCGGTTGTATTCTATGTTTACAATCCGACCGATACTGACCTTAATATAAACTATACATTAGATTGGGGTTATTACGGATACAGAACATTAAAGGCTAATTCCTGGACACGAATTTACTTAACGGATGAAGGTGCAGAAGATAATAAGAAAACAGTTTCTTCAACAGCAACCCTTTATTTCTACGGTGATTTTGCAGGCTCAGGATGGAAGATTTCTCCGTTCTACAGAGTAGAATACTGATTTTGTTTCAGTATAAATAGCTGAATTTCAATACGCCCGCAGGTTTCAAATAAATGTACCTGCGGGCGTATTTCGGCTCTTATAAAAAATTTAAAAATATTTTGTGTGAGCATTGCTAAATAATTCTTGAAAAGCGGTGCGGCGAATGCTATAATGTAGGTGTTAAGCTTGTTCGGGCAAAAATTATATGTAAGAAATATTAATCTATGTAATGAACATAAAACCTTTATTGTATAACAGCAAGGTGAACGATTATGAATAAATTGATAAATAAGATAACGATGTCCTGTAAAATGCTTTCGGCATTTACTTTAACTCCAAAAATGCCAATCGAAACGGTTTATTATGTTGAGTCGGGATATAAAACGGGTGATGAGCCGCCAAAGGACGGTTGGAAGCCATATCCCGAGGGGACAAGGATTTCGGGGTACGATAAGCACTATTGGTTTAAATTGAATTTCAAAACACCTAAAACAAACGATAAGCAATACCCCGTGCTTTTGTCGTCAACGGGATATGAGGGCAAAAGGGACACAATAAACCCTCAAAGTATGATTTTTATCAATAACAGAATCGTTCAGGCTTTTGATACCAACCATACAAGACTGCGCCTTGAGTCGGATACGGAATATGAAATATTTATCTATTATTATATGGGCTCGGTCTGCGATTCATGCGAATTCAGATTAAGCCTTTCTTGTCTTGATATTGAAACCGAACAAGTGTATTACGATATTTTAGTACCGTTAAACGCCTTAAAAAAAGTTTATAACGAAAATTCTTATGAGTTTTCGGTTACATTGAATGCCCTTGATACTGCCTGCAATTATCTTGAGCTTAATTATCCGTACAGCAGAGAATATTACGAGGGTATTGAAAATGCCCGAAAGTATCTGAAAACCGAATTTTATGAAAAGGTTTGCGGTGCAAGCACCGTAACGGTAAATTGTATCGGTCATACGCATATTGATGTCGCATGGCTTTGGTCGCTTGCCCAAACAAGAGAGAAGGTTCAGCGCAGCTTTGCAACGGTTGCAGAGCTTATGAAGTATTATCCCGAATATAAGTTTATGATGTCGCAACCGCAGCTGCTTAAATTTCTTTCGGAGGAATCTCCTCAGCTTTACGGCGAAATCAAAGAGCTTGCTAAAAAAGGCCGTTTTGAGGTCGAGGGGGCTATGTGGCTTGAAGCCGATTGCAATCTCACAAGCGGAGAAAGCCTTGTAAGGCAGATTATACACGGCAAACGCTTTTTGAAGGAGGAATTCGGTGTTGAAAGTAAAATACTCTGGTTACCCGATGTTTTCGGTTACAGCGCATCTATGCCTCAAATTCTCAAAAAAAGCGGAATTAATCATTTTGTAACATCGAAAATCAGTTGGAATGATACTAATACTCTGCCTTACGATACATTCATTTGGCAGGGTATTGACGGTAGCGAAATCATTACCGATTTTATAACAACACAGAATTTTGTAAAAAACGGTGAATATCAAAATGAAACAACCTATGTAGGACTTATAAATCCGTCTATGGTTGCAGGTTGTTGGAACAGGTATCAGCAAAAATCCTATAATAACGAGGTAATGCTTGTTTACGGTTGGGGTGACGGCGGCGGAGGACCTACAACCGATATGCTCGAACAGCAACGCCGCCTTGCATACGGTCTGCCTTCTATACCTAAAACCAAAATGAGCTCGCTTTCAAATCACTTGAAGAATGTTGAAAATAATTTTTATACTTCTTGTGAAAAAACAGGCAGAACGCCTAAATGGGTAGGGGAATTGTATCTTGAATTTCACAGAGGAACATATACCTCTATGGCGGCTAATAAACGCTTTAACCGTTTAAGCGAATTGCTTATGCAAAGGCTTGAATCCATTTCGGTAATAAATATGATTACAGGTGATGTTAAGTACCCTCAGAATGATTACAGAGATATGTGGGAAACAATACTTCTTAACCAGTTCCACGATATTATCCCCGGCTCATCGATAAGGCAGGTTTATGAGGACAGCCACAAGCAATATAATGACCTTTTGGAAAAAGAAAAAAAATATATGTCGGATAATCTTTCATCGCTTGCAAACGGCATATCAAGTGACGGCGGTATACTTGTTTATAACTCTCTCGGCTTTGACCGTTTTGAAACAATAAAATCAGGCGGCAAATCCTATGAGACCGATATAATACCCTCCTACGGCTGGAAGGTTATCAAACCCGAAATAAAGCAGAGTAAAGTATTCGTAAATCATAACAGGATAGAAAATAATTTCTTCATAGTTGAACTTGATAAAGCAGGCAGAATATCAAAACTTTATGATAAAAAATGCTCAAGAGATGTGATTTTAAAGGGTTCATTTGCAAACGAAATTCAGATATTTGAAGATATGCCGCTCGAATATGAAAATTGGGAAATAAGCGAGTATTATAACGATAAATGCAAAATACTTGATACCGAAGCGGACATCCGGCAAATAGATGACGGTTGCCGAAAAGGGTTTAAAATTTCAAAGACATATATGAATTCTCAAATCGTTCAATATATATATTTATATGATAATATTGAAAGAATAGATGTTGAAAATGAGATTGAGTGGAACGAAACAAAACAACTCGTTAAAATAGCATTTCCCTTCGATGTTCATACCGATAAAGCAACCTTTGATATACAATTCGGAAATGTAGAAAGAAACACTCATAAGAATACAAGCTGGGATAAAGCCAAATTTGAGGTATGTGCTCAAAAATGGGTTGATTTATCCGAGGGTGATTACGGTGTGAGTCTGCTAAATGACTGCAAGTACGGTTTTAGTGTAGATGGTAATGTTTTAAAGCTTACAGCTTTGAAATGCGGTACAGAACCAAACGAAACAGCTGATAGGGGACATCATACCTTTAGATATTCTATATATCCCCATAGCGGCGACTTCAGAAACGGCGGTACTGTTAAGGCGGCAAATTCTTTCAATCAGCCGCTTGAGTATACCGCAATTTCAAGCAATAATAAGGGCAAGCTCCCCGAAAAATACAGTTTTGTTAAATGCGATAATAAAAATATTGTTGTTGATACCGTTAAAGCCTGCGAAAACGGTGACGGCTTTATCGTAAGACTTTATGATGCCCATA
>JAZLFV010000193.1:0-2271 GCA_045615965.1 Acutalibacteraceae bacterium | reverse complement strand
GTTGTACTTTTCTGTTTTACTTTTCTTTCGGATTTTATGTATGTTTTTCTGATTTCTTTTTTACCGCTTTTTGTTATTATATATCCCACTTCTTCATTCTTGCCAACGGGCAGATACAAAAACCTCGGTACATACACACATTCGGAAATTTCTTCATCGGCTTTTGTGCATATACTGAATTCCTTTGAATACAAACAGATATTTTCCTCTTTTGAAGCGGACGGCAAATTAAGCTTGCAACCGTCCGATTTTTTTGCCGAAACACTTGAAAGCCCTAAATTAAGAAGCTCACGGTGGTCTTGCCAATCGTTGCTGTCATTAAGCGTTACGGCAATAACATATTTGCCGTCTTTTTGGGCGGCAGAAACAAGGCATCTGCCCGATTTTGAAGTAAAGCCCGTTTTAACACCCACAACATCGTCATAAAGCATTAAAAGCTTGTTATGATTTGTAAGAGTTCGTTTTACGGGGGGATTCCCATAGGTTAATGTAACGGATTTTGAAGCTACAGCTTTTCTGAATTCTGAATATTTCATCGCCTGCGCCGTAATCAGCGCCAATTCGTATGCCGTTGTATAATGACCTTCTGCATCAAGACCCGAAGGCGTTACAAAGTGGGTATTTTCAAGTCCTAATTCCTGCGCCTTTTTATTCATCATTTCGGCAAATCGCTGATTTGAGCCGCCTACTGCCGCCGCTATCGCATTTGCCGCATCGTTTCCGGAGCAAAGCATCATACCGTAAAGCAAATCATTAAGGGTAACAGTATCTCCTACACTAATCCCCATAGAGGTTCCCTCAACCAGAATCATATCTTTTGTAACTGAAACCAAACGGTTTAAATCACCGCTTTCTAAAAGGACAAGGGCAGTCATAATTTTTGTGGTGCTCGCCATCGGCATAGACCTATCGGCATTCTTACTGTATATTATTTCGCCGGTATCACCGCAAATAACAACAGCCGATTTCGCCGAAATTGCATCAGCCTCAACCGAAGCAAAAGAACAAAAAATCACGGAAAAAATCAAAATATAAAGTATCTTTTTCATAAAACTCCCCCGAAGAAATTTATGCGTGGGAGAATTATTTATGACCGCTTTAAATCATTTACTCTTTATTTGACTTGTCCTTCTTAAAAAGTGTTTTTACCTTATCCAAAAATTCCGGTGCCATATTTATAGCCTTTTCAACCGTACCAAGCTCGTTATATATAGGCATCATATGAACATTCCCGTTATTTACGGCTATAAATGCAACAGGGTTTATCGAAACGCCTGCACCGCCTCCGCCGCCGAAGAGCTGTTTATCGCTCTTGCTCGGAAAATCGCTTCCGCCGGTTGCCATACCGAAAGAAACCTTTGATACGGGAATAAGCGTTATGCCGTCTACCGTAAGCGGTGTTCCGATAATTGTATCCGCATCCACCATTGCACGAAGCTTATCCATTGTAACATTCATAATTCCGCCGATTTTATCTTCGCCCATTATTATACATCCTCCGTAATTTTTTTATATTCTTTGTATACCTTTACAGCAAAGGCAATAAGGTAAACAGGTAATGTTTTTACATTGAATTTCAAAAAAACATCATATGCCGTTTTATTAAAATCGGCTTTTATATCTACCTTATCAAGCTTTACATTTGCATTTTCATTCAAAAGCGAAAGCACAGGATAAACCGCCGTACATACTGCACCGTATTCTATAGCGGTTTTAGCGGCATCTTCGGTTGCAACCGAAATTCCAAGTTCAAAATTTCTGACCTTGAATTTGCGTATAAGTGCCGCTGTTTTCTTTATTATTTCCCCTGCTATGCCGAAAAAATACTTTACCGTTTGAAGCGTTCCGCTTTTTTCTTTGATTTCGTCAGCCTTTTTCTTTAAAGCTTCTATTTTACCGTTCTTTTTAGGCTTCTCTTTTTTTTCTCGTTTTTTCTTTTCCTTTTCGTGCTTGGTGATTTCTGTTTCAACTTCTGAAATCATCGGTTTTTCGGAATTGAAAAGCCTTATAAGTCCGTAATTAACTCTTATGGTTATTTTATCGTTAAGCGAAAAGAAAACAGAAACAGGGATAAACAGAAGCAAAACCAAAAAAGCAATTACACCGCAAATTATATATACGGCTGTCATTCTTCGGTTTCTCCTTCAGTTGCGCCGTCAATCGTAAGCTGTTCTCCGATATCGTTTACCTGGCTGTTATCATCGGGAAGCTTCGGCAATTCCGATAAATCCGAAACCGAGAATGAGCGCAAAAAGTTTTTGGTTGTTCCGT
>JAZLFV010000192.1:0-2822 GCA_045615965.1 Acutalibacteraceae bacterium | reverse complement strand
TGAATTTTGCGGATTCAAGGAACAAATCCTTTGTATCATCCTCAATTTCACTTTCCTTGCCGCCCATAATACCGGCAAGGCAGGAGGGCTTTTCACCGTCTGCAATAACAAGCATATCTGTGTTAAGCTTATATTCGTTGCCGTCAAGCGTTGTTATGCTCTCGCCCTCTTTTGCATTTCTTACGATGATTTTTTTACCCTCAAGCTCATCGTAATTGAATGCGTGCATAGGCTGACCTGTTTCGAGCATAACAAAATTGGTTATATCAACAATATTATTGATAGGGCGCATACCCGAAGCGGTAATTGCCTTTTGCATCCAATTGGGAGACGGTTTTATTCTGAGGTTTTTAACCACTCTGCCTATATAACGGGGGCAAAACTCATAGTTTTTAACCTCAACACTTATATAGTCGTTAATGTTTTCTTTAACAGTTTTAAATTCAGGCTCGGGCAGAGTAAGCTTTGTGCCCAAAACAACCGAAATTTCCTTTGCAACACCTATAAAGCAGTTACAGTCGGGGCGGTTAGCTGTGATTTTAAAGTCTATTATATAATCGTTAAGTCCCAAAACCTCACGCATATCAGTTCCCACGACGGGATTATCCTCGTGCAAAATCATAATTCCGTAAACCGAAGCTCCCTCATAGTCGGCTTCGGTAAGACAAAGCTCCTCACCCGAACAAAGCATTCCGAATGAATCAACACCACGAAGCTTTCCTGCAACTATATGTGCACCGTTCGGAAGATAGCTGTCGTCAAGAGCGGCAGGTACATAATCGCCCTCCTTGATATTCTGTGCACCCGTAACAATCTGAACCGGCTCCCCTTTGCCGACATTCATTTGGCAAATCTGTAAATGGTCGCTGTTTTCGTGCGGTGTTATCTTCTCGATTTTTCCGACAACAACATTTCTTAAATTTTCGCCCTGCTTCTCTACCGATTCAATCTCAAAGCCTGCGAGTGTCATTCTGTCGCAAAGCTCTTCAACCGAAACATTTATATCAACATAATATTTAAGTGCATTAAGTGAAATTTTCATTTCTTTCCCTCCTTAAAACTGCTCAAGAAAACGCTTATCGTTTTCAAACAAAAGGCGTATATCGCTTATCTTGTATCTCGTGGTTGTAAGGCGGTCAAGACCTATACCGAAAGCAAATCCCGAATAAACATCAGGGTCTATTCCGCAGCTTTTAAGCACATTCGGATGTACCATACCGGCACCCAAAATTTCAATCCAACCGCTTCCCTTGCATACACGGCAGCCTTTTCCGCCGCATTCGCTGCAGGTTACATCAACCTCAACCGAAGGCTCGGTAAACGGGAAGAATGACGGGCGGAATTTAACCTTTGTGTCCGGCCCGTAAATTTCGTGTGCAAACTGTTCAAGCACACCTTTAAGGTCGCACATCGTAATCCCCTTATCTACAACCAATCCCTCTATCTGATGAAAGACGGGCGAATGGGTAGCATCAACCTCATCGGCTCTGAACACTCTGCCGGGGCAGATAACACGGATAGGCGGCTTTCTTGTTTCCATAGTTCTTATCTGCGTTGCCGAGGTCTGCGTACGCAAAAGCAGATTTGTTCCCAAATAGAATGTATCCTGCATATCCCTCGCCGGATGGTCGGCAGGAACATTCAAGCATTCAAAATTATAATAGTCGGTTTCAACCTCAGGACCGTCAAGCACATCAAAGCCCATACTTTGGAAAATATCAATCATATCGTCAAGCACGGTGTTAAGAGGATGTAATTTCCCCACCTTTGATACCTTGGCAGGCATTGTTATATCTATTGCCTCTGCCTTTAATTTAAGCTCGGTGGCTTTTGACTTAAGTTCTGCCGCCTTTTCGCCTATTATTCCCTCAAGATGCGCCTTTGCATCGTTTACAAGCTGACCCATTTTAGGACGCTCCTCGGGCGATAAACCACCCATCTGCTTTAAAAGTGCGGTAAGCTCACCTTTTTTACCTAAAAATTTAACACGGATTTCGTCAATTTCTTTTTCGTTTACGGCATTTTTAACCGCTTCAACGGCAGTTTGCTTGATTGCTTCAAGTTTTTCTTTCATTCTTTTTTCCTCCTAAAGTTTTTTAGGGCAAAATATAAGACTCCGCCCCGAAAACAGGGCGAAGCCATAATTAATAAATTATACTCCGTGGTACCACCCGTAATTTTTGCCTTTTAAGAGCAAACACTCCAAAGATTTATAACGGAATCTGACCGTCAATGCCTACTGTAAAAATTTCAGCACCGCTGCTCCAAAGGGAACTTCAACCGCCCACCGAATAAAACCGCTTTCAGCCACGGCGGTTTCTCTCTTAAAACGGAAAAAACAGTCTACTTTCCTCTATCAACGCATTTACCTATATAATATAACACCCCTTTCCTTTTTTTGCAAGCATTTTTTATATATATTTAATTTCTTTTAATTTCTTGTAATTGGGGAAGATATGTGATAGAATGCTTATATCAAAAATTATTTTGAAGGTCTGATATTATGAAAATTGCAATCTACGGTTACGGAAATTTAGGAAAAGGCGTTGAAGCGGCTGTTAACGCTTCCTCGGATATGGAGCTTATCGGCGTTTTTACAAGGCGTAATCCAAATGATGTTAAAACCGTCTTCGGAACGCCTGTTTATAAAGCCGAAGATGTTTTAAGCTTTAAAGATAAAATTGATGCGCTTATCATTTGCGGCGGCAGCGCAACCGACCTTCCTGTTATGACACCTATGCTTGCCGAAAACTTTAATGTTGTTGACAGCTTTGATACCCATAAAAATATCCCTTCTCATTTTGAAAATACCGATAAAGCCG
>JAZLFV010000191.1:0-2648 GCA_045615965.1 Acutalibacteraceae bacterium | reverse complement strand
CGCACCACATAATAGAAGGTACTTTTAAATCTGTGGCGAGAACCCTTCAGAAAGCTGTAGAAATTGATGAAAAATTTAAAAACGAAATTCCGTCCACCAAAGGAGTTCTCTAATGACTGTTATAATAGATTACGGTGTTGGCAATTTGTTTTCACTTTTATGTTCATTTAAAAAAATAGGCGAAGAAGCCATTGTTTCAAATGATGCAGAAGTAATAAGAAAAGCAGATAGAATAATTCTTCCGGGTGTAGGGGCCTTTAAAGACGCAAAGAAAAAGCTTGACGATTCAGGAATTATACCTGTAC
The DNA here is from genome assembly GCA_045615965.1 of Acutalibacteraceae bacterium. Lineage (GTDB taxonomy): Bacteria > Bacillota > Clostridia > Oscillospirales > Acutalibacteraceae > UBA737. The sequence goes on along the minus strand of JAZLFV010000191.1, from coordinate 2,343 downwards.
TTAATGAAATGTCCGAAAATAAAATACCGATTATGGGTATTTGCCTTGGTATGCAGTTACTTTTTGATAAAAGTCTTGAATACGGTGAATGTTCCGGTCTCGGATTTATTAAGGGCGAAATACGGTCGCTTAATGATGTCTGTAAAGACCTTAAAATACCGCATATGGGTTGGAATTCTCTTAAACTTACAAACCAAAAGCACCCGTTATTCAAATATATTAATGATGGCGACTGTGTATATTTTGTTCATTCGTATTATGCGGAATACTGTAAAGAATCTGTTATCGCAACTGCTGAATACGGATATGAAGTTACCGCAGCGGTTGCAAACGGAAATATTATGGGGTGCCAATTTCATCCTGAAAAATCAGGAAAGGCAGGTCTTAATATTCTTATGGCATTTTGTGAATTGAAAGGGGCAGAATTATGATAATTTTCCCTGCTATTGATTTATATGAAAATGAGGCTGTAAGGTTATATAAAGGTGATTATAATCAAAAAACGGTTTACAGTAAGGATCCGTGTAATGTTGCGTTAGACTTTAAAGCAAAAGGTTCAACTCACATCCATCTTGTTGACCTTGAAGGGGCCAAAAACGGCGGTACACCGAATTTTGATATTGTAAAACAAATAAAATCAGAGAGCGGTCTGTTCTGTGAAATAGGCGGCGGAATCAGAGATATGCAAACCGCTGATAAATATATTTCTTCGGGAATTGACCGTGTTATTTTAGGGACAGCTGCTGTAACAGATGAAAAATTTTTAAAAAATGCCGTAAAAGATTTCGGCGATAAAATTTCGGTCGGTGTTGATATTCGTGACGGTTTGGTTGCGATAAAAGGATGGCTTGTATCTTCCGGAATTGATGCTTTTGAGTTTTGTAAAAGAATCGAACAAATCGGTGTAAAGCATATAATCTGTACTGATATTTCAAAAGACGGAGCAATGATTGGTACAAACAGAGAGCTTTATCGTGAACTTTCAAACAGATTCTCTCTTGATATTACCGCCTCCGGCGGTGTATCCTCGCTTGACGATATCAAAGCACTTAAAAAACTTGATTTATACGGTGCGATAATCGGAAAAGCTTATTATAACGGTAGCATAGATTTAGAAAAAGCAATCGGAGTTTAAAATGATAACAAAAAGAATAATTCCGTGTCTTGATGTTAAAGACGGTCAAGTGGTTAAGGGCGTAAATTTTGAGGGTTTGAAAGAAATAGCGTCACCAATTGAGCTGGCTGAATATTACAGTGAATGCGGAGCAGATGAGCTCGTTTTTTACGATATTACAGCATCAAGTGACGGCAGAAAAATTTTCACTCAAATACTTAAAGAAACGGCGAAAAATGTATTTATTCCCCTGACGGTAGGCGGCGGAATCAATACGGTAGAGGACTTTGACCGAGTACTTAAATGCGGCGCCGATAAAGTCAGCGTAAATTCGGGTGCTATTAAAAATCCAAATCTTATATCTGAGGCGGCAAAGCTTTACGGAAATCAATGTGTTGTGCTTTCGGTGGATGTTAAGCGTGTTGATGGCGTTTTCAGAGTATTTGCCAAAGGCGGCAGAGAAAATACCGGCATTGAAGCAATAGAATGGATAAAGCAGGGCGTTGCAAACGGAGCAGGGGAGATAGTACTTAATTCAATTGATACAGATGGTGTAAAGTGCGGTTTTGACATTGAAATGCTTGATAAAGTTTGTAATGCTGTTAATGTTCCGGTTATAGCTTCAGGCGGCGCAGGAAATATCGAACATTTTATAAAGCTGTTTAAGACTCTGCCAAAAGTTGATGCCGGACTCGCAGCTTCGATTTTCCATTTTGGAGAAGTAAAAATCAGCGATTTAAAGCAGGAAATGAAACAAAATAAAATCCCTGCAAGATTATAATTTATTTTTAGAAATCTTAGATTCAAGGAGAAATTTATGCTTAATATTGATGAATTAAAATTTGATGATAAAGGGCTTGTTCCGGCTATAATAGTCGATTCGGTAAGCAAAAAGGTTTTAACACTCGCTTATATGAACAAAGAAAGCCTGAAAATGTCTGTTGAAAAAGAGCTTACATGTTTTTGGAGCAGGTCAAGGCAGGAGTTTTGGACAAAGGGCGAAACAAGTGGTAATTATCAGCACATAGTTTCAATAACTGCAGATTGCGATAATGATGCACTCGTTGTGGTTGTTGAGCCGGATGGTCCCGCTTGCCATAAAGGAACATTTTCTTGTTTTGAGCAACCTGTTTTTCAAAGTGACGAACGGCAGGAATTTTCTTATGAGGGACTTATGGAACTAATCAAAGGCAGAAAGACCGATAAAAAAGAAGGCTCATATACAACCT
>JAZLFV010000190.1:0-2090 GCA_045615965.1 Acutalibacteraceae bacterium | reverse complement strand
TTTAAGGATGGCAGGATAAAGGATACCCGACTGACGCAGTGATACCCAGTGCTCAAGTCCGGATTCAGCGAGAATGGACTCGGCATAAGCTTTACTTACCGCGTAGTGGTCGTAAACGCTTATCTTGATGGGGTCGCGCGTTCTTGCCCAGTGAATGGGAGGGTTACGGTCGCCTGTTTCGGCAACGGTGCCTATGTAAACCACTTTAATATCGTTGGCGTTGGGCTGTGCCTTAACTGCATTAACGATATTTCTCATAGCGGTGGTGTTTGTTTTTATGGTCTTTTTGGGGTAATAGTCCGCTGCGGGTGAAACCATGCCGCCTACGTGAAGAACATAGTCTGCGCCTGTAACGCACTCAAGAACATCATTGTAATTGGTAAGGTCGCCCCAAACGAGCTTAACTGCGGGGTCATTTACATAGTCCTTGAATTTTTCTTTGTTCTTTTCGCTGCCTCTGTTAAGGAGGACGATATTGAACTCATTCTTTTTTGCATAGAGCTCTTTGAAACCTGCCCAGCCCATATTGCCTGATGAGCCGGTGAGAAATACTGTCTTTTTCTGCATTCCGATACCCCCTGCGGTTTGACCGCAAATTATTTTTATACGAATTTATTATACAATTATCGCTTCCTGATTGTCAATAGTGCTGAATACAAATTCACATTTCTTATAATAAATTAAGAAATTAAGAAATGCCGCTTCATCGGCGGCATTCTTTCGGCATATTCAGTTCTCATACTTGAGTGAAATTATCAGATTAAACTCACCGCCTGATATTTTGGTAAGCATATCGCCGCCGTATTTCTCTGCAGTACGCTTTATGCTTTTAAGCCCGAGTCCGTGGTTTGATTTATCATCCTTTAATGTTTCAAAAATCCCCGATTTCTTTTGCGGCGTTTCAAACACGGGGTTTTTCACCGCAATTATAAGCCGGCTCTGCTCATTTTTGATTTTAAGCGAAATGTACCTTTTGGTATTATCGTCGGTTTTCAGGCAGGCTTCAACGGAATTGTCGAGGGCGTTACTGATTACGGTGCAGATATCCATAGCGGAAATTTTGCAGTCTGCGAGCTTATCCACATCAAACTGTGTGGAAATGTTGTTTTTTCGCGCTTTCAGCATTTTTTCGTTCAGAACGGCATCGACAGCACTGTTGCCGCTTATGGAGATATATGTTGCTTCCTCTACGGCATCGGTAAGTGTATCGAGGTAATCGAGCAGTTCCTGCCTTGTGCCGGTTTCCACTATACCGCGCAGGGTCAATATGTGATTTTTCAGGTCGTGACGGATTTCGCGCGTGTAATTATAACTGTCCTCAAGCTTTTTGAAAGACTCTTTTTCAAGGCTCATCTGAGTATTCAAGAGGTCTGCCTCGCGCTTGATTTCAAACTGACTTTGCAGCCTTGCAAAAAGCGCAAAAACAAGGATATTAATGAACACAAGCCCGACAGATGAAATAATAATATAGGCATTTATGCTTTCGCCGGGCTGAATAAGGTCGGTATAATACTGGTAAACCGTGAGTGTAAACAGCGTGGTTGCCGGAACAATGAGCAGCAAGAGCCAGTATTTAAGCGGTATATTCCTGCTCTTTTTCTTGGTAAACAAGCCGATAAGCAAAATTATGGCAAGCATAAAAAGATTCGGCATTTCGATAGAAAGCAGACGGTAGAAAAAGCCCTCGGTATCTATGAGCGGCACTTTTTCTATCACCTTATCAATAAAGAGCATAAATGTGAAATCCGACAGAATTTTTGACAGTGCAAGGCAAAGCGAAAACACAAAACCGAAAATCACCTTTATGCGTTTTTTACCCTCATATATAAATAGTGCAATAAGGAAAATCATCAGCATTTCCACTACTGTTTTTATATTGCCGGTATGCCCCGTTTCCTGCAAGGCGAGCAGTATGCCGCCGCTGACTGCAAAGCTGATGTATTTCGGCAGCTTTGACTTAAACTTATCATCGAAAAAGGCGTTTAAAAGCAGGTAGGCAAAAAGCATTTCGAGTGTTGATGCAAAAAGCCTTATTATATAAAACAGTGTTGTTTCTATAATCTGTGTCATAGCCTCACCTTTGCGCCCAA
>JAZLFV010000189.1:0-2618 GCA_045615965.1 Acutalibacteraceae bacterium | reverse complement strand
CGCCCAAATCAAAGAAATTATCCAAAATACCAACTTTTTCAATACCAAGTATATCCTCGATGGCGTTTACAAGTACCGTATCTTTTTCGGTTTGCGGTGCTACATATTCGGTATCGGAATCTATGTTATATAAATCAATTTCCGGTAATGCTTTGCGATTGATTTTTCCGCTTGCCGTTAGGGGCATTTCCGAAAGATGGGTAAAGATATGCGGCAGCATATATTTGGGCAGTTTTTTCCCGATTTGTGTTCTGATTTCCTTTGCATCGGTTTCTTTGCCGGTATAAAAAGCGCAGATAAGCTGCCTGCCCTCGTTATTCTTGCGGACAACCACAACCGTTTGCTGAATACCGTCAATCGCTGAAATGGCATTTTCAATTTCGCCGAGTTCAATGCGAAGTCCACGGATTTTTACCTGAAAATCGTTTCTGCCGACATAGGCGATATTACCGTCCTCTCGCCAATAAGCAAGGTCTCCGGTTTTATATAACTTGCCGTCACCGAAAGGATTGTCGATAAACTTTTCTGCTGTAAGTTCCGGACGATTCAAATATCCTGCACCCACTCCGTCACCGGCAATGCAAAGCTCACCCGTTACGCCAATCGGTGTCGGGTGCATATATTTATCAACGATATACACCTTATCGTTTCCAACAGGCTTGCCTATGGAATCAAAATCATTATTTATGGTAGTAGTTGCGGTTGCAATTACATGTAATTCAACAGGACCGTATTGATTTTCAAAAATCACATTGTATTTATCTTTAACTTTCAAAATATGAGTATTTAAATAGAATTTTTCACCAGCCAATGCAACAACTTTTATTGCAGATAATAATTTTTCTGCTTTTTCATCAGTATCCGTCAGAGAATCAAAATATGTAGGTGTTGCATACATCACATCTATTTGGTTCTCAATTATACCGTCAATGATTTCATCTGAACCGGTCATTTTTCGTTCCGGCATAAGCACACCTGTAAAGCCGTTTAAATAAGCCGTCAGTATTTCTTGTGTTGCCACATCAAAAGTTATGGTTGTCATAAAGCCAATGCGGTTACAATGAGATAAATCCTTATAAATTTTAAGATTGGTTACAAGATTAACAATACCGTTATGCTTTAATAATGTACCTTTTGGCTTTCCCGTTGAGCCGGAAGTATAAATACAATAACAAAGACTATTGCTTTGCATTGTAATATCGGGATTTACTGTATTCTTGTCAGACAACAATTCAGTACTATTATCTTCCGTAATAAACAGTTTGGCATTGCTGTCAGAGAGCATATAGTCAATTCTGTCTTGCGGATAATCGGGGTCAATCGGAAGATACGCCGCACCGGATTTTAGAATACCAAGCATAGTGGCAATTAAATAGCTTTTTCTCGGCAGAGCAAAAGCAACAATATCCCCAACGCCTACACCTTTTTGGGTAAGCGAATTGGCGATACGGTTGGCTTCTTCGTTAAGTTCTTTATAGGTTAGTGTTTTGTCGCAAGCAATTAAAGCCACCTTATCCGGTGTTTTTTCTACCTGTTCTTCAAAAAGCTCGTGAACGCACTTATCTTTAGGATAATTTACTTCTGTATCGTTAAAGTCATAAAGTAATTTTTGCATATCTCCCGGTATTATTGCAGATAAATTATTCAGGCACTTTTCAGTATTTAACAATTGTTCCAAAATCTGTTTGTAACCGCTAATAAGTTTGGTTACTGTACTTTCCTTATATAAATCTGTGCAGTATTCTGTCATTATTACGACATCGTTGTCACGTGGGAAAAGCGTAAATGTAAAATCGTATTTGGATGTGGTTATCGGAACAGGTAAAAGCTCTGCTTTTTTACCACCAAATACCACATCGGTCATCTGCTCACTTTGGTAAGCAAACATCACATCGAAAAGAGGATTTCTGTTTCCGGATTCCAACCCTAATTTTTTAACAAGTTCACCGTAGGGGTAATTCTGATGTTCGATTGCTTTTACGGAATTTTCTTTTACATCTTCTAAAAACTCCGTTACGGTTTTGTTGCCCTCCGGCTTGTTGCGTAAAGCTACGGTATTGACAAACATACCGACTGTATCAAGATATTTTGTGCCTCTGCCGCTTACGGGCATACCGACAATAATGTCTTCGCTTCCGCTGAATTTTGACAATAGGATATTAAACCCACCCATATAGAAGTGGAATGGGGTGATGTTCAGCTCTTTGCATTTTTGAAGAATTTTTTTATGCAATTTTATATCAACCGAATCATAAACAGCACTACCACTAAAGCTTTGTTTATTCGGTCGCTTAAAATCGGTATTGATTTCAAGCACCGGAATTTCATCCCCGTAAACAGAAAGCCAATATTTTTCGTCATCGGTTAAATCGGGTTCTTCCATTGCAAATCGTTTATACTGTATCGGTTGATTATCAAGTGTTCTACCCATATACAGTTCATTAAGTTCACGAAGAATAACGGGCATAGATCCACCATCCGTAATGATATGGTGCATATCTATCATTACGGTATTTTTGTAATATCCCACACGCAAAAGCGGTGCTTTGGATAAATCAAAAGGACGGATAAAAGCAGAAATATTATCTGATGAAAGTTTTTCAATCTTACATTCCGCA
>JAZLFV010000188.1:0-2960 GCA_045615965.1 Acutalibacteraceae bacterium | reverse complement strand
GTGTAATAAACACCGATGAAGCAGTTAGAAAGCACCGCCGAGAAGAATTATCCGCAAAGCGTGAAAAGCTTTCAGAAGCAGAAGAAAAGCTTAACGGTTTAAAGGAAGAATACCTAAAATCTTCGGGCGGAATTAATGAAGACGAGCTTGATATCGAAAAGCTTGAGGCAGATGCCGAAAAGCAAAAGAGCATTAAATCGGAGCTTAACTATCTAAGCAAAGATTTGGGCAATATTTCATATAGCGATGCGGAAGAAAAGCTCAAGGAAAACGAAAGCACAGATAAATATAAGGATATTGACTTTGATGCCGCCGAAAAAGAAAAAGAGGAAATAGGGGCTCTTCTTACCGAGCTAAAGCAGAAAATCACAGCCCTTGATACCGAACTCAAGACCTCTTTCCGTGGGTTTGAGCAACCTGAAATTCTTGAAAGAGAAATCGCTATTTTAAAGGAAAAAGCAGAATTGGAAAATGAATTTGCCGATGCGGCGGAGATAGCCCTAGGTGTTTTGGCAGAAAGCTTTTTATCCGTACGCCAAAGCTACGGCGGAGCGCTTGAAGAAAAAATGCTTCAAAATTTTAAAAGGCTTACAAACGGCAATTATAAAAACGCAACGGTCGATAAATCCTTTAATATGCGTGTTGAACACTCACAGGTGTTCGGTATGCACGAGGCAGACTATTTAAGCACCGGCACAAAAGAGCAGGCAATGCTCGCTTTAAGACTTGCCGTATGCTCCCTTATTTCCGAAGGCGAAGCAATACCCGTTATGCTTGACGATGCGCTTTCGGATTACGATGATAAACGCACCGAAATGGCACTTGCCTTTTTAAAGGAGTTTTCGGCAAACAATCAGGTTATACTCTTTACCTGCCATAATTCAGTAACCTCTGCGGCAGATAATCACGGTATATCGGTTAAAACTCTCTGAAATCAGCAATAAACAAAAATCGAACCGAAGCGGAAAATCAAATCCGTTTCGGCTCTTTTTATATCTGTTGCTTTTTAAAGATTTTCGATAACCTTTTTGAGTACTTCAGAGGAATGTTTTGCGGCAGAATCCAAAAACTCATTAAACTCCATTGCTCCGCCGTCTCCCGAATCGGAAACCGTGCGTATACTTGAAAAACGCACGCCGCTAAGCTTGCACACCTGCGCTATAGCTCCCGTTTCCATATCGCAAAGCTTTGCCGAAAATTCTTTCGAAAGCCTGTTTTTATCCTCAGCGCTGTCAACAAAACAGTCGCCCGTGGCAAAACGGACAAGATGTGATTTATAGCCGAAGCCTTCGGCGGCTTCAATAATTCTCCTGTTTACCTCTTTGTCGCATACAAAATACGGAGAGTCAAAATTATCAACCTGCGCCTTTTTATATCCGAGAGGCACTAAATCATAGTCGTGTTGAACAACATCTTCGGCAACGGTAATATGAAGCACCTTTAAATCCTCGCAAAGCGAACCGCCGACACCCGTATTTATAATAATTTCGGGAGCATACCGCTCAATCATTACCGCCGTACAGCATGCGGCGTTTACCTTTCCCATTCCGCAACCCGTTATGACAATATCTTTTCCGTTTAATGAGCCGACTGTGTATTCACAACCCGAAACTGTTTCGGTAAACCTTATATTCATATCTGCTTTTATGTTTTGGACTTCTTCCTTTAATGCGCCTATTATTCCTATCATTAAAAATCTCCTCCGTTTTCAATTTAATAATATAATAACACAAAAAAACGAATCCGTCAATTTTTTAAGTATTTTTACAAAGACAAAAGAACAAGTCTATACCGATTCTTTTTTAATTAAATCATCTTTTTGATTTTTTGGATTGCGGTTTTTTAAAAGAATAAAAAGCGAGATTATGAAGAAAACTATGCTTATCCATTGTGATGTCGAAAGCTTTAAGAATATTCCTCTTACGCTGTCTCCTCTTAAAAACTCCAACATAAATCTTGCAGGCGGATATAGAACTCCGTAAAAGAACAATAGCTTTCCCGTGTGCTTTTTGCCGTCAAAAATTCGGTTAAGTATTAAAAATATAATCAAATTTATAAATGCTTCAAGTAGTGAAACGGGAAACCTTTTTACTCCGCAAATTCCGGGAGATATAGGATTCTTATAAACAATAAATCCTATCTTGCTTTCTATTCCGTAACAGCAACCGCCTAAAAAACAGCCTATCCTGCCGAATATATGAAAAAGCGGCATAACAACTGCCATCGCATCAAGTATTATCTCTTTATTTTTGTTTTTTCTCAAAGCAAACCATACTGATGCCGCCGTACCTAAAAAGCTTCCGTAATATACCGAACCTCCAAAAGCTGTAAACAGTATTTTTATAAAGCCCTTGAAACTTTTTCTGTCTAAAAGCAGGGCGAATGATTTAATTATAAGCTTATAGTTTACTATTCCGTAAAGAATATGACCGCCTATAAGCGCTCCCAAAGCACCTATAAGCGTATAGATTATTACATCTTCCGGTAAAATATTTGATTTTTTCAGTTTAAATGCCGCAACCGTTGCAGAAACTAATATACCGAATATGCCTAACAAGGCATATGTTCCTATCTGATGTCCGGCTAAAGTAATAATAGGATACATTTTTTATCTCCATAGCCTAATTATACAAATAAAACCGCCGGTCAAAAGAGTGCCGGCGGCTTCATTTTGAAATTATAATCCCATCAATTCACCAAGTCCGCCTGCTGCGGCACCTGCACACGCTACGCAAAGTGTGCAACTGAGGAATCCGATTCCGGCAAGGCATGTACCGATTATTGAAAGAACCAAACCCGCTGTTCCTATACCTGTAGGAGCAGAAGCGGCAACAGCAAGCTTTTTTCCCTTTACGGCAACTATGATACCTATAATACCGCAAACAAGAGCGGCAATGTTAATAAGGTAAAACCATGCAAGCACAGCCGAAACTATACCAAGCACCAAGCCTGCTATAGAA
>JAZLFV010000187.1:0-2208 GCA_045615965.1 Acutalibacteraceae bacterium | reverse complement strand
AGGGCCTATATTAAGTTCATTAATTTTTAAAAGCAATTCGTTTTCAAGCTCAGCGTAATATTCATTTTTGTTTCTTTCGGTTATATCTCTGCAAAGAGCGATTTTGGAAAGGAGTGCCGACTGCTCAAAATCTCCGCCGATGCCGACTCCGATTACCATTGGTGGGCAAGGATTATTTGAAGCTTTTTTTACTGTTTCTAAAACAGCAGAAATTACTCCTTCCCTGCCTTGGGACGGTTTAAGCATCATAATTCCGCTCATATTTTCGCTTCCAAAGCCCTTCGGAGCAACGGTTATTTTTAACTTATCTCCATCAACAATTTGAGTATGTATAACGGCAGGAGTGTTATCTTCGGTATTTTTACGGTTAAGCGGGTCACAAACAACCGATTTTCTCAAAAGACCGTTTTTATAACCAGAAGCAACACCTCTGTTAATTGCCTCATACAGGCTTCCGCCTGTGAAATGAACATCTTGTCCTATTTGAAGAAAAACAACCGCCATTCCTGTATCCTGACATATCGGTAAATTCATTTCCTTTGCAGAAATCAAATTATTCTTAAGATCGCAAAGTATTTCCTTTGCCAAAGCGTTATTTTCAGTTAATGAGCATCGGCAAATCTCGTTTTCGATATCAGGCGGTAATTTCATATTAGCTTCAATGCAAAGCTTTTCAATAATTTTCGATACATCCGATACGGGTATTTCTCTCATATTTTCACATCTTTCGGTAAAATAAAAGGAGTTTCACCCTGAGTTGATGAAACTTCCCATTAATTATCTTGAATTTGCACCACGCTTTGAACGGCGTGATTCCGGATTTTTGCGCTTTAAATCGGAAAACTTTTCATCGCTTGAAGCTTTAAATCTATTCATCATTTCTTCAAATGATGTGGGCTCCGGCTTAGAGGGCGACCATTCAAAATTAGGATTGGGTTTCTTGTTCTGCAACGAATCCTTACCTTTGTTGAAATTCTGGCGTTTCGGTTGCGGCAAAGCACGCTTAATACTAAGAGAAATTTTAGAATCTTCCCCGATATTAAGTACCTTTACCTTAACTGTATCGCCAACCTTGACAAAATCGTTGATATTCTTAACATAGTCGTTCGCAACTTCAGAAATATGAACCATTCCGGATACATCATCAGATAAGCTTACAAACACGCCGTATTCTTTTACGGAAACAATTTTTCCTTCTAATACATCCCCGATTTTCAACTGCATACCCGCCATATTACCCCTTTGATTTTAATAAATTATTTACCGGAAATATCAACATATATTTCCTCATTTGAATAAACAAATCCCAGACGTTGCCTTGCCGCTGTTTCAACTATCTGTTGTTCCGAGCCGTTTTCAAGCAAATTTTTAAGGTCATCCACATCAGACTTTTTATCTTCAAGCTCGTTATTTAAATCGAAAAGTTTTTTTTCCTGAACATTTAAATCATTCCACAAACCGATAAGAGTGTATATCATATAACCTGAAACAACAATAACAAGCAAGCGAATGATTATGCTGCGTTTTCTTTTGAATCTCGCCACGAAATTTCACTTCTCTATCCGTTTATCTTTATAAAAGACAGTATATAACAAATGCCATATATTTTTCAAGAGTTTTTTTAATTTTTTAAGGTATTTTAAGGTAAAATTTATTATTTTTTCGCATATATATTGCACAATACGAAAAAAAGCACCGTTAACAGCGTAAATTACAGCAAATATTTTCAAAAAAAGCTTAACTAATTTATTTCCCAAACAGAAATATAATATACAAAATCCCATGATTTCCGATGCAAATACAAATATCCTTATTTCACCGTTTGTGCGTGCAAGGAAAAAGAAAAAATTAAGCAAACAACAAATTATCCAAAATATAAAATCAAATATATTCAGAATAAACACATTGCCGATAAATTTTGAAGCCGAATGAATAATGCAGTATATTACACTACAAAGGCATCCGAGTATAAAAGCGGCTGAAAACGTTATAATTTGATTTACGGCGTTTATTTCCCACATTTATTTAAAAACCCGTGCAAAGAATCCGCACTTTTCGCCCGAATCGGAAAGATATATTACCCCGTGAATTGTGCCGGTTGCTTTAAGCTCACCTATTTCTTCATTAAAATCAGTTACACGCAGGTTTTCGCCCTTTATACTGATTTTTCCCAAAGTGCTGTCAATGTTAATTGTTTCATCGTCAAAA
>JAZLFV010000186.1:0-2413 GCA_045615965.1 Acutalibacteraceae bacterium | reverse complement strand
TCATACCAAGAAAAAGCAGAAGATAATGTTTTATCTTTTTCGGATAAAGCGTTTTAAATTCGTTAAAGGTTATAAGGCTTGCAAGGGATGCTATAAGCGTTCCCGTTCCGCCTAAATTAACTCCCAATAAAAGCTCTTTGTAGTTTTCCGTAAATTTTGAAAGCAGTATTGCGGAGGGCACATTACTTATAAACTGGCAGGAAACCACCGAAACCAAAAGTGTGCTTTTTTTAAGAAGCGATGATACCAAGGTATGAATTACATTAAGTCTTGAAACATTACCCGAAAACACAAAAAAGCACACAAATGTTAAAATAAGCGGATAATCCACCGATTTTAACGCTTCTTTATCAAGAAATATAAGGAACAAAACAATTACAACCGTTATAATCCAATACGGAAGCACCCTGAAAACCGCAAGAATTGACAACGCAAAAAGCAACAAATAAACCGCCGTCCTTAACCTCGGAAGCGGTTTTTCTATCTCCTCGTTTACACAAAGCTTTTCGGCTTTAAGCGGTAAACAACAGAGAATAAGCATTAAAACCGCCAAAAGAAACGGAGGAAGCATTATTTTTGTAAATTCGCCGGTGGGTATGTTAAAATAAGAATAAAGATATAAATTTTGCGGATTGCCGAACGGCGTTACCATTCCGCCTAAATTTGCAGAAATATTTTGCAGAATAAAAATATATGCGCTGTATTTTTCGTTGCCCGTAACCGAAAGGGCAAGATACCCAAGTGGCAGAAAGGTTATAAGCGCCATATCGTTTGCAATAAGCATAGAGCCTAAAAAAGTTATAATAACAAGCGCTATTGCAAGCATTCTGAAATTGCCGACTGCTTTAACAATTTTTCTTGAAACAATGGTAAAAAACATTATGTTTCGCAAGGCGCATACAACGGCAAGTGTTGAAAAAAGGCAGGCTACCGTTTTAAAATCTATGTAGGATAGGTATTTTTTATCGGGCAGAACAAAAAAGCAACTTATAATTGCCGCAAAAAGCGCTATACAAAATACCGTATTTTTCTTTACAAATTTTAAAGCCTTTGTCATATTTCAAAATCAAGGCAGGTACGCTCCGCCGTAAAAGGGCGGACAAAGGTATCTGCGATTTTTACATGTTCAGGATTTACCGAATACGCTTTTAATGCCTCAAAAGACTCAAGTGTGCTGTCAAGCATCATATCGCAGTTCGAAGTGGGCAGACCGTTTATGTTTACCTTAATCTCCGTAAGCCCGTCTACTTTTCCGAGCAAGGATTCAAGACCTTTTTTGGCGTTTTGCTTTATTTCCTGCTTTTGCTCGTCTGAAAACTCACCTTTAAGCTTCCATAAAATTATATGCTTTACCATTTTCAAATCCCCTTTATGCAGCTAAAAGAACCTTAAGCTTCACAAGGTCAAGAATATTAACCTTGTTATCGTTATTTACATCAAAATTCAAGCTGTTCGTATTATTTAAAATTCCATTGCAAAGCGAAGATAAATCAAGCGCATCAACATTGCCGTCATCATTCACATCGCAGTTTTTAAAGAGGATATTTTTAAAGGCATTTACATCCGAAAAAGCAAACTGCATATAGCCTTCGTTTTTAAAATAAACATAATTGCCGTATTGGTTTACAAGAAATGATACAGCCGAAGACCAATAACTTGCATCTCCGTCTTGATATCCCGTTAAGCCGTAATAGAATGTATTATCGCCATCAGGTATTTCGGTTGCAAATTTAAATTCGGGGTAGTATTCTGCAAGCTCTCTTATATCGTTTTCGGTTACTTCATCAAAATTAAGCGGCACTACCAAAATATCAATATTAAGCTTTTTAAGGTTTTCGTTATATTTCTTTAAATTATCGAGATACATTTCGGAGTACTCATATCCTACCGTAACATAGGTCATAAGAAGATTTTTGCCTGCATAATCTGATTTTTTGGCGCTCCCGCCGTTTAAAAGCGGATAATTAAAATTATCGCAGGCGAAAGTATCATAACTATCGTATTCAAGCTTATATTCAAGGTTTGATAAGCCTATCAAATGCGGAATATAGTTTACATATAATGTTACTGCACCCTCGGAATAGTGAACATATATTCCCTGACTGTTTGCAAGCGCAACTATCGGGAAATAAAAGTTTTCCTGAGTAGGGTCACCGAGAAGACTTGTAACATCCCACCATTGCTTATAATCGTTATCGTCACAAACAAAGGTTATACCTGGAAATGAATCTATATAATCCTGCCATTTTTCATCACTTGGGCGCTCAAAAAACACACCCATAACATTTATTCCGGCGGATTTTAATATATTTATATTTCCGCTGTTTACAAGGAAATTCAAATAGGTGTCCGTGGCGTATTCATCGGCAAAGCAATAAATATAAAGGGTTTTTCTTCTGTAAATATCCCTTTC
>JAZLFV010000185.1:0-21269 GCA_045615965.1 Acutalibacteraceae bacterium | reverse complement strand
CGCCGATATTTCCCCAGCTGAACACTCTGTTAAATGCCGATGCAACAAGGGTTGAATCCTCAAGACCTTTTGCGAGCTTGCCCGTTTCGAGATTGTAAACACCGCTTGTGAGAACAACAAGAGCGGTCATGGTGCATACAACCATCGTATCGGCAAAAACCTCAAATATTCCCCACATACCTTGTTGGACGGGCTCTTTAACATTTGAATTTGAATGTACCATAACCGATGAGCCCAAGCCTGCTTCGTTTGAAAAAACACCACGCTTGAAGCCCTGCGTTATAACTGTTTTGATAAGATAACCGATCAGACCGCCCGTAGCGGCAACCGGCTTAAAGGCGGTTACGAAAATCGCCTTAAATGCAGGAAGAATCTGCGAATAGTTAACGCCGATAACAATAAATGAGCCTAAAACAAAAAGTATAACCATAAACGGTACAACCTTTTCTGCAAAGGCTGCGATTCTTTTAAGACCGCCCAAAACAATCAAAGCGGTTAAGAGCATAATAATTATACCGATAAGAAGTGAATAGAGCGAAATATTGCCGAATACAGTTATTTTCGAGATTGCCTTGATATCAAAAGCTGATTGAATGTTTGCTGCGATTTTGTTTACCTGACCCATAGAGCCGATTCCGAACGAGGCAAAAATAGCGAACACCGAAAATAGAATTGCCAAAACCTTACCGAGAGTTTTGCAGTTTTTCTTCGAGCCCAAACCGTCTTTAAGGTAATACATAGCTCCACCGGACCATTCGCCGTCTTTGTTTTTGCGGCGGTAATAAATACCCAAAACATTTTCGGAATAGTTTGTCATCATACCGAAGAAAGCGGCAATCCACATCCAGAAAATTGCACCTGCGCCGCCTATTGTAATAGCGGCGGCAACACCGGCAATATTACCTGTTCCGATGGTTGCGGCAAGCGCTGTGCAAAGAGCCTGAAACGGCGAAATAGACGATTTATCCTTCGAATGGCCTATAACTTTTTTATCGAATATGCTGCCTATTGTGCTTTTCCACCAATGTTTTAAGTTGGAAATTTGGAAAAATTTTGTTGCGCAGGTTGTAATAATACCGGCTGCAATAAGAACGATAATCCCTATTTTTACCCAGATAAAATCGTTGACTAAACCGTTTATTGAGCCAAGCTTATCCAAAAATGCTTCCATATGTAATTCTCCTTAAAAAAATATCGGGTGCTATATAACAGACAGCACCCGAAGAACACAAAAACAACCTTAATAAAGGTTAAAAGCTTTGTCCTTTTGCCTGAGAGATTAACGATAAAACCGCTTTGCCCCTTCGGCACCGACCTGTTTTCAGCCGAGTTCTCCAAAGTTCCATCAATTTACAGTCTTTGTTCTAAAAGAACGCCTGAGAGTGTTACTCCTTCGGCTGCGAAAACGCATTTCCTGCAAACATCACATAGCACATATTAAGTTGATAGAAAATATTATAACATAAATCTGAAAAAATGCAAGTTTTTTTAAAACATCTGAAATTCGGTATAAAAAGCAAAAATACGGATTAATGATTGAGTACGACAACAGAAATTCGTTTTTTTGAAATAATTTGGTTTGTAGGTTTATCAGTTAATATCAGAATAATATCTCCGTTGCAATGAGATGTGCCGGTGATAGTAAGTCCGGTGCAATTGCCGTATTCATCGTCTATCCATTCACAGGATACGCCGTTTAAATCACCGATATCATACCTCAGATTGTAGTTGTAATTTGACGGCAAATCGCCAGCCATAGTAACATCAATGGTTTGGCTTTCGTTTAAAGACAGCAAAACATAGTCTTCGGTGTTTACCCTTGGCCCGTTAATAGAAATACGGACCTGCTCATAACACACAAAATTTTCATCTCCGTCAAAAAGGGAATATGTAAGCAGCTCTTCGCCGGAATATTCCGGTGTAACGGTAACGATAAACCTTGTATCGTTAACTTTAGAAGCTTTTTGATTGACTATAAGACCTTCGCATTGAACGAAAAAATCAGAATTGAAATCACCCGAAACATCCAGCGTTATAGTTTTTGCTGCAGCAGAGATGGAATCGAAGCTCAAATCCGAAGCACTTGCAGAAAGTGAAGTTTCTATAAAATCTATTTCAATTTCTTTAGAAGCTAAGACATCACCGTCTGAATCGCAAAGCATGAGCTCGCAAAATTCATCACCGTTTGCAATTCGGTTAAGTATCAGGCAAGCCTCTTTTTCTTCACGGTAATCCCATTCACATTCAAATATATCCTCATTAACATCATACTCAAATGTGGCATCATCCGGAATATCGCCGGAAGCATAAACTGTAACCACGGTTTCGGAATTATATAATCCCGATTCAAATTTTGATTGATTTACTAAAATTTTGGGTTCGAAGGTTTCTTTTGAGGAGGATTTATTATCCTTTGGGTTATTAACAAAAAATGCTACCGTAACCCCTATGATTCCCATTATAACCAATATGGATATTACTATCAGCAAGGTATATTTCTTTTTTGAAGAGTTGGTATTTTTCGGCGGCTTTGGTTGTTTGGGCTTGGGCTGTTTTATGGGTTTAGGAGGTATAGGCTGAATTTTTTCGGGTTGGGGAGGTATGGGTTGAGGAGGTATGGGTTGGGACAGCTGTTGACTTATATGCTCAAAGAAAGCCAGATTTTTATTGTTACATCCGGGCGCAGAGCAACCGTCTTTAGGCAATACAGGATATGTTGTACCGCATATTTTGCATTTCCAAAAATCCATATTTTTCCCCCGCTCAATTAAAAATTTCTGTTACTTTTTTTCAACAAAATACGATGCCATAGGCAAACCGCATCCATAATATTTGGTGTCCTTAGTATAAGGTTTGCAATATTTTTTTATATAAAACTGTATCATTTCAGGAGTTTCGTCAAATTCAAGCTGCATCATTGCCGCTAATGCCGAAATATGCGGAGCCGCCATGGATGTTCCGTCTAAAGAAGCCATGGTAGGCTTGTTGTTTTGAGAAAAATAACTGTAAATATTTTCCCCCGGAGCGCAAACATCAACAGAAGAACCGTAATTTGTGAATGAGGTGTATTTCCCTTTTTGGTTTATTGCCGACACGGTTATGCAGTCTTCGATAAATGCCGGTGTAGTATCTTTTGCGGGGATACTTTCGTTTCCGGCGGCAACAACAACAACAATACCCGCATTAATTGCTTTTTGTATGTAATGCTTATAAACATTGTCTTCACCATCAAGCCGTGGTCCGCCAAGGCTCATATTTATTACATCTACTTTTTTTGCAATTGCAACATTGATTCCGTTAAATATAATCGAAAGAGAAGCGCCATCTGAGTCAGGAGCGAAAACCATAAAAGGCATAACATATATGTTAAGACCTCTTGTGCAGTCTAAAATCGTGCCGGAAACATGCGTTCCGTGCCCGTTGTAGTCACATTTACCCTTTGATTTATTAAAAGGACTGTAACCGTCAAGTATGCGGTTTTTGGTTTCCTTATTCGGCAAAATTCCGGTATCCACAACACCTACAACTATCTTTTTATTAGACGGAACAAAGCTTTTTAAATATGCGGAATATTGGTCAAATCCCATCATTTCCACGCCCCAGCTGTAATAATCATAGCCGGTGTATTTGGAATGATAGGAATGGTTGCTTTGTGTGGTTACATTTTCGGATGCGTTTGGACTTAACGAATCATCGTCAGCTTGGGAGGAGATGTATGAATCAATGGTGGCAGCAACCGTTCCTTCAAGTCCGTTTAAATACGAAAGGCATTTTTCCGCTTCCGAAAGCTCTTTAAACTGAATTATAAAGGACTCGTCATTTTGCAAAACGGTTTCTATGTCGAATTTGCTTAAATCAAGCTTATAGCCCGTATAAACCAGCACAATTCTTGCAGGATGAGCATTTCCGGATTTTATATCATCGTCATCATGCTGTGAAATAATCTTGGAAATCTCTTCTCCGTATTTTTCGGGATTTTCGGCTTTTTTTGATTCTGTGCCGTCCGCAACTATTACTTCTGTATCTGTTTTTTCGGGTGCGTTGTTTTTTTTGTCGGATTTTTTGGATTTGGATAATTTCGGCAGGAAAATAATCGCCGAAGCTGCCAAAAGTGCAACAATCAAAAGAACAACAATAATAACGGGAATTTTAGAGCGTTTCTTTTTTGTTACAGGTAAGCTGTTTTGTAGATTATTTTGCTTTGGCGATAAGCTGCTGAGTTTTCTTCTTGCTTCAAGTGAGCCGTTTTCGGCAGCGGCTTTGAGCCAGAACAATGCCTGCTTTGAGCTTTTCTTTACCAACCACCCGTACGTAAACATTTCATACATTGCAAGGCATGCGTCCGGCGAGCCGGACTTTGCAAGGCTTTGCATTTTGTAAACGGCATCCATGCTTTTATATCCGTTTTGGAGCTTTGCAAGCTCACGGTCTGCATCTGCAAAGGCAAATCGGAGCTGTTCCTGCTCGGCTGTAAGATTGGGCTCCGAGCCGGGGAACATAGGAGTTTCTACCCATCGTTTTTTATTTATATCATACATATTCTTTTACCTCGATTTCAGAGAATATGGCGTTTATCGTCAATGCAATAAATATGGCGGTTATAACCGGTATATTGATGAAAGATGTAATTAAAACGGCAAGAGAGGTAAGAACAGCTGTTATAACTCCGGATAGAATCGTTGATGAACCGATAAGGCGGAAATAGTAATAGCTTACCAAGATATAGAGCAACAGGAAGAAAATGAAGCGAGCAATTAGGCGTATGCAAATTTCAATGGCATCGCCGGTTTCGCTTTCCGATTCATCAAATAAAATATTTTTATTTGTGAAAGTAAGCTTCTTTTTTGCACCGTCTTTGGTGACAATTCCTTCATATTCATCTATAAGCTTTTTGGGGATTTCATTATTTCCAGAAGCAACCGTGACGAATCCACCGGATTCGTTTACAAATTCGTCAAGCTCATCATAAAACAAAGGAGTTTCATTTGAAGCTTTAAGATTGTAAACATTTATTTCCAGGTCTGTAATTCTGTCTTTCACATCGGGGTGAATGGGCGAAGCACCGTCTGTAATGGCGATTATCATTTTTTTGTTATCGCTGTTTCCGTCTTTCTCAAAGGTATCAGCCGCACACGAAAAAGCCCTTGTAAGGCTTGTTCCGCCTTTTGATTTAAATTTGCTTAAAGTAGATTTATATTTCTTTTTGCTTTTAGCGGTTACATTTGAGAGTGAAAAATCTTTCTCTATTTGGCTTGTGAAAAGAACCATACCAATCTGGTTTCCTTCGGGTACGGTATCAATAATATTTTCACAAAGCTTAAGAGGATTTTTTCCGTTTTGCTGCATTGAATCCGAACAATCAACCAATATTTCGATATCATATCGGTTTTTGGATTTTGATTTTTTCTTTGCGGCAGGCTGTGTCAGCCCGAGAGAATAGATTATTTGCCCCACAAAGCCAAGCAAAAAAATCAACAAAAGAATAATAGCGCCCTTTTCTCCTATAAGGCTCGGTGTATGTACTTTTCCGTTTGCTTTAAATCCGCTCATAAGAGAACTTATTAATTTAATAACGGCAAATGTTACTGCTGCGGCAACAGCTAAAACGGCACCCGTTAAAAAAGCACGAAAAGAAGGATTTTCCGCATTCGGAAGAACACCGGCAAAAAACAAGCAGTATATGATGAATGCCGTAGCCACAGAAGAAATGGCAAATATAATATTGAAGTTTTTTTCTTTCATAATGCAGCTCCGTATCAAAAAATTATTTAAATAATAAAAAATGAATTTTGACTACATAGAATCGCTATTCATGCGTGAATAAAGGGTGAAAATCGTTATAGCACAGATAAAGGCGTTTAATATCATCAGTTCGCTTTTGTTGCCCAAAATACATAATCCGGAGGCGACTGCCGCAAAAGCAATACTTACAGGTAATGAGGAAAGCTCAATTCCCCTGAAGAAAAGCAGCTGCATACAGCATACAAGCATAAAGAAGACAAGAGTACGCATTGCAACACGAAGAATATTCGGTGAATTCACATTATCGTAAATTACATTTCCTTTTGTAAAAGATAAACTGGTTTTTTTCTTATAAATCGGTTTTGTTACCGTTCTGGTTTCATTCTTTTCGGAAATTTCGTTTAAAGCTTTAATTACCTTATTCAAATCCGGATTATTGTTGTTAACGGGAATTAAAAAATCCCGTTCCTTATGCTTTCCGTTATCGGTAACCAAATCAAGAAAATCCTCATTACAACTATCGGAAATTCCGTAATAACTTCCGTAATCGGGGCGAATGGCATAAACTTCTATATCGGAATCGGAAATTTTTTTCATAATTTTTTTACAGGATTCTGATAAATAGAAAAATCCACCGTCCGTAAAAACAATCACAATACGGTGTCTGTCCTCAGAGCTGTTATTTTCAAGCTCATGATAGGCTTCTTTTATGGCGGGTTCAAAATCGGTGCCATCACCGACATAGGAATTTGCAATGGCAGACTTTATAGCTTTTTTCCCGGATTTATCAAGCTTATGAAGCTTTGAAAAAGAAACTGTATCTGCAAAAGCACCGCCGCCCATACGGCAATTTTCCGAAAGACCGTCAATAACACTATTGCAGGCATTAGCCATAAGGGTATTTACCGTTTTAAGCGAGCCGGATTTATCTATCAAAAGCACAATGTCGGCATTTTCACTTACGGTTGATGTGACTTTTTCTGTTTTTTCGCCCGTCTTTACCGAACGGGTTTTAAAGCTTAATGAATATAAAGCTTCTCCGCCGGCACCGATGATAAATATTGCCAAAACTATTAAAATGTTGGCAACCGAAAAAAACGGCGGCAAAACAGACCTTTCGACTGCAAATATATTATTGAAAACATAAATTGAAATCAATGTAATAAGTGCCGTAAATAAACAAATACCGCCTATATAAAGGGAAGATATAAGCGGGTTGTCTTCATCAGAAGAGCTAAATAGCCAAAGTCCGGCGAATAATGAGACTAAAGAAACAACTGCGGAAATCACTATGGCTGAAAAGTTAATTTTGGGTTTTCTTTGATATTGCATTTTTTAAACTCCAATTTTTATGCCGTGACGGGTAAAATCGGATTTTTGGGCAAAGCTTAATTTTTTAATGGAATTAATAATGGGATGTTCCTCAAGAGTAGTTTTTTTGTAATAGTTTTCAAGCGTGAAAATAAGCGGCATCTGGCATCCGGCAGACCTATAAATTCCCGAGCCGTAGCATTGAACGGGAACAATCGGAACCTTTTCGGCGGCATCGCCCAATAACTCCTTTATACGCCTTGAAAGCTCTGAATAAACTTCAGACTCAACCGAGCATATTAAATCCGAGTATTTAACCTTTCCGTGTTTTTCAAATTGGCTCATAATCAGCATTACGGGCATATTTCTTGATTTAGCTGATTGAAGAGCAGACTGAACATAAGAAATATAAGAGTCCGAAGCGGAATAAGCCTCATACACAGGTGAATCGAGTAAAATCCACATAGCATCGTATGGGGCAGGAGGATTTTGACCGTTTCCTGCACTCAAAAAATCAATGGCAAAGCTATCGTACTGATTTCCCGGAATACAAAGCTTAAAAGGATATCTGATGGGAAG
The DNA here is from genome assembly GCA_045615965.1 of Acutalibacteraceae bacterium. Classification (GTDB taxonomy): domain Bacteria; phylum Bacillota; class Clostridia; order Oscillospirales; family Acutalibacteraceae; genus UBA737. The sequence continues at coordinate 13,637 of JAZLFV010000185.1, read as the reverse complement.
CTGTGATTTATCTTCCATAAGAGTATCTAAAATATTCTCGGCTACCGAAACATTGTATTCGGTTTGATTTTTTCTTGCTATAAGATAATTTACCATTTGCTGGTCTTCGCAATAAAGCGAAAGACCGGACTGTATAAGCGATTCATTTGCGTTGTTACTCAGCGCAACCATAAAATCGGCTATTTCAGAGTTAAGCCTTGCAACCACCAAAATGTTTATGTGCTGAACCGCCACATTATCTTTTCTCATCACCAAAGGCGGTTGAGAGGGAATCGGCGTATTTGTCACCGGTCTTACCTGTCTTACCGGTGGTTTAGAAATCGCCGGCTTGTTTTGTTTTTTGTTAGAATAAAAAGTTCCAAATGGCATACAATTACCTCAACAGTATTTTTGATAAAAATCTTCCAAGGAAATAATGCTTTTTTTCTTTACTTCATGTTGCAAAGAGCTTGAAAGTATTTCCAAAGCACGGTCGCTCGAACCGAAATAAAGTCCAAAGCAACATGGCAAATGTTCATTTATTTCGTTTACAAATGTTAAAATATTTCTTGAATATTCCTGCTGCCAGGCACATTCGGTTACCGAATTTACAAATGCTTCACGGTCAAGGGAATAATCACCCTTGGCATCAACCGAAACGGCTTGAAACAGGATTTTTGAAATAAGGTCACGGTTATGAAGATAAAGTAAAACTATGCGGTTTAAAAATTCCCAATCGTTACGGTGGCAAATAATTGCCGTTTCAATAACTCCGTTTTTGCCGTTGTTGAAACGACCCTTTATACCCCTGAAACATAAGAAACGGAAATCCGAAGCAATATTGACAGGACTCGGAAAATCGCACAATGTAAGTAAAAATAAATCCTCACTAAAAAAGCCGTATAGAGCAGACGGTATTTCTTCGCCGGAAAAGACATCCGAGAAACGGTTATCTTCACCAAGCTTCATAAGGCGAAATCCTTTTACGGATTGGTCAAAAGTACTATTAATAAAGATTTCCATAATGCAGTCCTCAGATGTTCTTCGGATTTTGGATTATGTAGAAACCGTCTGTTGCATCGCTGCGCTTTAATCTGCTTCTGAGGGTTTCGTATGCGTGGTTTACCTCTACAATAGCGGCATTTCGCTGATATCCCAATTTGGATTTAGGAGCCCACATACCGTCTAATCCCAAACGCATCATATATGTCAAGGCATATAAAATAGGCTGTTCGCAGAATTTTGGATTATAACCTTTTTGGGATTCCGGCAAAAATTCCGGCGCTTGGAATATAGAAATTACTTTTCCGGTTTGTTCATCCTCGGTGAATTTAACAAAATCAATTCCGCCGGCTGATAAAATAGGAGTTACGGCGATGGTGAGGCTGTTTACAAGCTCAGGAGTAGAACGGAGATAGAAGAGCAAATCACGGTAGCCGTCACAAACCGAGTTAAGTATTTCACGCATATAATTGCGGCGAGACGGGTTATTCTTTTGAGAGTAGGTCAAGTGGTAGTATCTTTCACATTTAAGCGGAACAAACAAAATCATACGGTTGCTGATTTCATTAGGTGAAAGGCAGGTTCTGAAGAAGTTTGCGATTTCCTTTGGCTTGTTGTATAAATCGTGATACATACCGTAGCCGTTAACCGTCATTTTATAGAACAAATAAGGAGTATCAATGGCGATGAGAATAACATGGCTTTGGGCTATAAGAGTTTTTATTTCTTTTTCGTGAATTGGCTGAGTAAGCCATTCGCCGGGAATATCGTGAATATTAACACTTATATCCTCTATTGCCGGAATTGTTAATGCAAATTCATAAACCTGACGTGCTGAGGTTGGCGATTCGTCTACGGTTGTTCTCAGCAAAGGATTATTAAATTCTTCTATTTTTCTTTTAATTGTGTAGGCGGCTTTGTTAATATTCTGGAATGTGGCAGGCTTCGGGGTAAGGCTTATGCTTGTTCCTGCGAGCACCCTTTCGATTTCTTTACACATAGATGCAAGAACGGTTGTTTTTCCGCATCTTTTTCCGCCGAGCATCAGTACATTTATTTGCAACATTATCAGTCTCTCCTTGTAATATAGTTTTCAAGAACCGGTTTGAGCATTTTGATTTCTCTGATTAATTCGTTAAGGATATCAACATCTTGCGCCTGCTCTTTCCAGATTTTAGCGCTGTAATCCTGGAAAAAGAAGCCCCATACGTCCGACATCATAACAATCTTTCCCTGCGAAAAATCGGAAGCCGCAAAAATAAGCTTATCGTAAAACTCCTGAGCTACGGCATAAAAAGCCTTATTAGGTGAGTTGTAAAGACTTATCAATTCGTGCCTCAGGTTTTCTTCTATAAGTGATAAACGGAAAGTGAGGTAATATTCAATTTCGGCACCGCATTCCATAACTCTGAAGTTAGGCTCCGGCTTGGAGTATTCTGCACTTAAAGGATTTATGATGCTGAGTTGTGAGCGAACCGTTTGAATAATTATGGCTCTTGTGTTGAATTCAAAGTTATCAAGGAAGGCTATGGCATCGTAAATCTGCTTGTATTTTTCATTATCGGCAATTATATCGGCAAGCATACTTCTTATTTTGGCGCAAAGGTCAACCTCATCGTTTCCTACATCCTCAACAGGGCCGAAAAGCTCGGAAAGGTTTTCGTAGAACACCTCAACAAGTGAATTTTTAAACCTGATATTTTCCTTTTCCAAAACATCGTCTATGGCAACAAAACGCCTTGTGATTTCGTTTCGTACATAGCTTAATGTCATATTCCATACATCTTCGCCCATTACATTATTGTTATCCGCAAGGCGCTGTATGGCTTCTGCACCGGGGTTTATATCGCCGTCTAAATTAAGAAGGATTTTTTGTGTGCTGTTCCAAAGTAGGTTGTTGGGCTCATTTATTTCGTGATAATAATGATTTACTATCTTCTTTAACTGCGCACCCATCTTGTTAAAGCAATCTTTACCTCTTTGAAGTGCCATAACTGTGGTTGGATTTCTGTGCTCATCCATAGTATCTATAATAGAGATAAGCCCGTTTACCGTTGATTTGAGCGCCTCTGATTTCTTTTCAAGCTTTTCGAGGTACATACGGTCGATTTCGTCAAGATTGTTTATAAGCGTGTTGAGAACGGTCTTCATAAATTTATTGTTTACATCGTCTTCATCTGCGCAGTTTACAATCATATGTCCGGCAAGGCCCCAAGTGCTGATGCTTGTATCAAAGCCCTTTACGGTGTTATCGTTTTCGCCCGGGATATGGTTTATAAGATAGAAAAGCCACTTTTCGGGAGCTCTGTCTGCAAAGGTTTTAGTAAGACTTTGATAAATTTCCAAATCCTTAACCTGCGGGTCGGCAATAGGGCGTGTTACAACAATGGCGGCATCGCTTTCGTTTTTAATTGTATCAAGCATGCTTTGCTCAACGCCAAGCTGCGTGCTTTCAATACCGATTGTATCTATGATTCGGATTTTACCGGCATCGTAATAGAAATTACAGCTTATATCGGCTCTCGAAACGGCGAGATATTTGTAATACTGTTCGGAATCCGGGTCATCAATGGATTTACCGTTGTTCTGGGCAACGATTTTCTTGATTTCTTCGGTATCGGTGTAAGTTTCGGGCTCACGGTCGAAGCAATCGCTGAATTCGTTGAAATGATAAACTATGTTTGAAAGATGCTTATATGCCGTTTGCTTTTCGGCATCTGTTCCAAGCAAGCTTTCAAGATTTGAAAGCGGTATAAATTCAATCTGGTCAAATTCAAGCTCGCCGACAGGAAATGATGGGTTTATAAGCAAAAGATACTCTTTTACAAGATTTATAAGGTCTTGGCGTTTTTTGTATGTAATAACAGCCCTTACGCTTCCTTGGGGAACAGAGGGGTCATTTTTAATAACAGATGTTGCACCCGTGCAGGATGTTCCGGAATATGCCGGTATAACATCGTTGCTCAATCGGCTGACAGACTGCAAAAAACGGCTTTTGCCCTGGCGCTCCTTTCCGATGGTTGCTATACTGATAAAATCTCTGTTGAAGCGGTTGATAACAGTAGAGTATTCATTGTTTAAGTCTTCAACAAGCTTAATGGTTTCGGCTGTATTAAGCTTTTTAAGCTTCAGCAAAAAATCATTACGCAAATCGTCATTTTTAATAAGCTGACGCTTTTGCTCACAAGCACGGATTTTTCTTAACGAATCACGAAGCTCTACTACAACCTTGCGTTCCTCCTCCAGCTTTTTTGCTTTTTCTTTTCTTAACTGAAGTATGCGGTCAATTTGATGTTTTGTTTCCAAATTAAACTCCTCCAAAATCCAAAATGGTAATTAATCAAAATACGGGGAATAACCAATATGCGTTTTTATGGCTGAAAAACAGCACAATTTTACATCAAAACTGGCATTTAGCCAAAGCTTACTTAAATGTAAAAAATAGCCAAAATAATAATACCATAAATAAAATACAGTTGCAAGAGTTTTTTGCGCTTTTAAGCTTATTCGACAAAATTTTCGAGTTACTAATTTTCCATTCTTAACTATACTGTTTTTTCGGGGGATTATTTTATTTGCAAAAATGCTTGACAGAGGAGAAAAAATGTGATATACTCCGTTAGGTGTAAAGAAAAAAACTTTACAGAGGGTGGCTTGTATGTCTGAAAAGGATTTGTTTGTGGGAACGCTTAATGCGGTTTACGGCGAATTTTTAGCAGAAAAACAGCGCCGTATTTTATGCGGATATTATGATGAAGATTTGTCACTTGCGGAAATAGCCGAAAATGAGGGCATCACCCGTCAGGCTGTTCTTGATTCAATCAAGCGTTCTTCTGCAAAGCTTAATTTGTGGGAAGAAAAATGCGGCTATGCAGATAAATTTTTAAAGCTGAAATCCCTTTGTGATATGGCAAAAAACGGGGATAAACAATCCCTTGCCGAAATAATGGCGATAATAGATAATTTGTAATATACTTTAGGTAAAGGCGGTGATTCCATGGCATTTGATAATTTATCCGATAAGCTTGCAGGTGTTTTTAAAAAGCTTCGCAACAGAGGTAAGCTTTCCGAAAGTGATGTAAAAGAAGCGATGCGTGAGGTGCGTTTGGCACTTCTTGAGGCTGATGTAAACTATAAGGTTGCAAAGGATTTTACAAATACCGTAACCGAAAAATGTATCGGCGAAAATGTTATGGAAAGTCTTACTGCCGCCCAAATGGTTATAAAGATTGTCCGTGAAGAGCTTACGGCGTTAATGGGAAATGAGCATGCACGCCTTAAAACAGCATCAAGAATCCCAACAGTTATTATGATGTGCGGCTTGCAGGGCTCCGGTAAAACAACCCACGCCGCAAAGCTTGCAAAATATCTTAAATCTAAGGGTAATAGGCCGATGCTTGTTGCAGGCGATATCTACCGCCCAGCTGCTATCGAGCAATTAAAGGTTGTAGGCTCTCAGGTTGGGGTTCCCGTGTTTGAAAAGGGAACGCAAAAGCCGGAAAAAACAATAGTTGAGGCTGTTTCTTATGCAAGGGATTACGGTCACGATTATGTTATTCTGGATACCGCCGGAAGACTTCATATTGATACCGAGCTTATGGATGAGCTCATACGCATCACCAAAGCGGTTGAAATAGATAACATCCTCTTGGTTATAGATTCGATGGTCGGTCAGGATGCCGTTAATATTGCCAAGGCGTTTAACGATATTCTGGAGATAGACGGCGTTATTTTAACCAAGCTCGATGGCGATACAAGAGGCGGTGCGGCGCTTTCGGTAAAAGCGGTTACGGGAAAGCCCATAATGTTTGCCGGTGTTGGCGAAAAGTTAGACCAATTGGAAGAATTTCATCCGGACCGTATGGCAACCCGTATTTTGGGTATGGGCGATGTCCTTTCTCTCATCGAAAAGGTTGAAAACGAGCTTGATGAAAAGAAAGCCGAGGAAGCGGCAAAGCGGCTTGAGCAAAACAAATTTGATATGAATGATTTGCTTGAGCAGTTCGGTCAAATCAAGAAAATGGGCAGTATGAAGAGCCTTTTATCAATGATACCCGGTATGGATAGAAAGCTTCGGGATGTCGATATAGATGACCGTCAAATGGATAGAGTTGAAGCAATTATTAAGTCGATGACAAAGAAAGAGCGTTCAAAGCCCGATATAATAAATGCTTCAAGAAAACGCAGAATTGCCGCAGGGTGCGGTCAAAATGTTGAGGAAGTAAACCGCCTGCTCAAACAATATGAGCAGATGAAAAAGATGTTCAAACAATTAAACGGCAAGGGCGGAAAACGCAAGATGATGCGTAACTTAGGCCTTGGCGGAATGGGCGGAATAAACCCAAATGATTTCGGTTTATAAGGATAAATTTTAAAAATCCTTTTAATAAACAAATTTGTTTCGGAGGTGTAGAAAATGGCAGTAAAAATCAGACTTCGCAGACTCGGTGCTAAGAAAGCCCCGTTTTACCGTGTGGTTGTTGCGGATTCAAGATATCCACGCAACGGTCGTTTTATCGAAGAAATCGGTACTTATGACCCAACTAAAGACCCGGCTGTTGTTACAATAGACGGCGATAAGGCAAAGCAGTGGATTAAGAACGGCGCTCAGCCGACAGATACCGTTAAAGCATTACTTAAAAAGAACGGTATAATTGAATAATTTTAGGAGTTTAAACATGAAAGAATTATTAGTTTCAATAGCATCAGGTCTTGTTGAAAATCCCGATGCCGTAAATGTTACCGTTGACGAACCCAACGAAGAAGGCATTATTGTTTATCATTTAAATGTTGCCGAGGGCGATATGGGCAGAGTTATCGGCAAAGAAGGCCGTATTGCAAAGGCTATCCGCACAGTTATGCGTGCTGCTGCTGCAAGAAGCAACCAAAAGGTTATGGTTGAAATCGACTGATTTTTAATCGGTTAGAAATATTCCTTTTGAAAAGAAGTATACCCCCGTTTTGGGGGTATTTACATATGTGCGTATATTTTGCATAAAGGTGGGAGCCATATGAAAAAGGAGCTTTTGGAGGTCGGCAAGGTTGTCGGCACTCACGGCATCAGGGGAACTTTAAGATTACAGCCGTGGTCGGATGATTCGGCATTCCTTCAGGGTATAAAGAATGTTTATCTTTCCGATAAAACGGGATTTGATATTGTTTCTGCCAATCCCCACGGAAATATCACACTTTTAACGCTTAAAGGTATAGATTCAATTGAAAAAGCAGAGTCGCTTAGGAATAAGGTTTTGCTTATAAGGCGGAAGGATGCCAAAATACCGGACGGCAGATATTTTATCGAAGAGCTTATTTCGTGCAGGGTATTTGATGCCGATACAAATAAGCTTCTGGGTGTGATATCGGATGTTTCGGCAACGGGAGCTAACGATGTGTGGCATATAAAAAGCGGTGATAGAGAATACCTGATTCCCGCCATAGATGATGTGATTGTTTCGGTTGATGTTGAGGCGGAAACGGTTGTAATTCGACCTATGGGAGGCATTTTCGATGAAGATTGATATTATGACTCTTTTTCCTGATATGTGCGAGGCGGTTGTGAGTGAGAGTATCATAGGCAGGGCAAGAAAAGCAGGTAAGGTTGAAATCAAATGCACCGATATAAGGGATTTTGCAGGAAACAAGCATAATAAGGTAGACGATATGCCGTATGGCGGCGGAATGGGTATGATAATGGCGGCTTCCCCGATTTACAATTGCTATAAAAGTCTTTATAACGAGGGCGAGGAAAAACCACATCTCATATATATGTCTCCAAAGGGCAAAACGCTTACTCAAAAAAGGGTTATTGAGCTTTCAAAGCTTGACAGGATTGTTTTGCTTTGCGGCCATTATGAGGGCATAGACGAAAGAGTTATAGAGGAAATTGTTGATGAAGAAATATCTGTGGGAGATTATGTGCTTACGGGCGGAGAGCTTCCGGCACTAACCCTTGCAGATGCCGTTTGCCGTATGCTTCCGGGGGTTTTGTCGGACGATTTGTGCTTTACCGAAGAAAGCCACTTTGCAGGCTTGCTTGAATACCCGCAATATACCCGCCCTGCCGTTTGGAACGGTAGAGAAGTCCCCGAAGTTTTGCTTTCGGGTAACCACGCAGAGATTGCAAAATGGAAGCGCAAGCAAGCACTTCTTATAACAAAAAATCGCCGTCCGGAAATGTTTTCTGAAATTGAGCTTGATAAAAACGATAAAAAGCTGTTATCCGAACAGTAAATATGTCTTCGCCATTTTAGTTGTAAAAATGACCAAATTCGTTATATCAAAAGCATAAAAAGTTGGATAAATATTAGAACTTATTAACAAAATATTGACGATTTCATTTAATGTGGTATAATGAGTATTGTCGGTAACAGTCACTATTATGTCAAGGAGAATTTTACTATGTGCGTTAAAGATGTAACTATACAGAATCAAGTAGGCTTGCATGCCCGTCCGGCAACATTTTTTATCCAGAAAGCAAATGAATTTAAATCGTCTATCTGGGTTGAAAAGGATGAGCGCAAGGTAAATGCAAAGAGTCTTTTAGGTGTTCTTTCCTTAGGCATTGTAGGCGGAACCACAATTAAGATTATTGTTGACGGTGTAGACGAAAAAGAGGCACTTGAGGGTCTTGTAGAGCTCGTTAATTCCGGCTTCGCAGATTAATTAACAAATCGGTTTGCGGTGCGCCGGTATACCAGAGCATTCAAACCCGAATCAGATTTTGGAACAATAATTTTCCGCTGTGCTTCGTTAAAATACTCGTAAATCCGCCAGGATTTACTGCGTTTTGTGCCTCGCACAACAAAAAATTCTTAAATTACAAAATTCTTCGACCCAAAAGGTGAAGTTTTTTGAGTAGATTTTGGTGAAGCGAAGCACATAAGGCTGTCGCCTATGTGCGACAATGAGCCGAAATACGCCTAAAAACTACCCTTTTGGGCTGGCTCGGGTTTAAATGCTTTGGTATAGGCGCACTTTGCAAATTTTCAGCAGCAGAATTAGATTATGCCCTTAAGTAAACGGTTTTCTTTTTCAAGTTGTTATTTTATTACCTATTACCTATTACCTATTACTTATTACTTATTACTTCAATTTCCGGGTGTGGCGCAGCTGGTAGCGCGCTTGACTGGGGGTCAAGAGGCCGTGGGTTCAAGTCCCGTCACTCGGACCAAAAATCCAAACAAAACCCTTGCGGTTTGGTTTGGATTTTTTCATTTTGAATAACAGAACTAAACCTGCGGGCGCTTGACTCAGAAGCGGTGAAAACGGATACCGAAACCGTAGGTTTGGGTTGTTTATTAGTAACATTAAAGCAGGAATAGCTTATCCATTGGCTTTTATGAAACTTTTTTACAAAACTATTGTAAACCGCTAATAAAAATGATATAATACATATGCCACACAATTTAATCAACAAATTAAAGGGGTTATTCTCTCTATTTTTATATAGGGATATTTTACCCTTTTTCGTCAAGAATGAATTAGGCAAAAATGCTGATTCCATCTTGGCGAATCAGGAGAGATATCCTTATTTGTTGATATTGTGTGGCAACAATAGGAGTCGGCATTTTTCGGTGTGCTGACTTCGGTTGGCACACTTTTTTATTTTTAAGGGGGCTGTGGTCTTATATAATTAAAATCATTTTGAAAAGCAAAGGAAGAAATTTATATGTATAAAAAAATAATTTCAATATTATTGATTGTTGCGGTATGTTCATTTATATCCGCCTGCAACGACAATGATTCGACATCGCATAAATCCTCTAAAAAGGCAACTTCAAATTCAGAAGAAACGGTTAATGACGGAATAAAAAATTCTGCAACACTAACAAAAATTGATGTAGAAGGTGTTGTTAAACCCGAAAATTTTAATTTGCACGGTTCGTACTACACAAGCGGAACAGAAGATTTATACATTCCTTTTGAGTATAACGGGAAATCAGGATTTTGCAATCAAAACGGCAACCCCGTTATAGAAAATTTAAATTATTTTGAGGGAAATTCCGGCTTTAATTTTTCCGAGAATACAACAATTTGCCGAAGCAAAGTGTATCAAGGCGGAATAAATTACGATTGTTTAATTGATAAAAAAGGTAAAAAAATTATTGATTTAAACTGTGAAACTTTTTCCGATTCAACAAACGGCGAACGAATTGTTACATTTTATGATGAAAACGGCATCTCAATAGGAAAAATAGATAAGAACCATCATCTTGAAAAAATAAACATACCGATAAGGTTGGGGTCGACCCATTTCACAACTTGTTATAACGGTAAAGGATTTCAAGGCGCTGTTTTTGATTGTTCGGATAACAACACAAACTATTTGAAACTATTCGGAACAGACGGAAAAGAAATTACGAGATATAATTTTAGTAAATACAAAGATGGTATTGAACAAGTTTTTGGTTTTAATTATTCTCTATACCATTCTGTTAAAGCCATATTCCCCCAAAACGGATATGTAAACATTATGAATGATAACGGTCAATGGGGGCTTATGGATTTAAACACCAAAAAAACAGTTGTTGAATGTAAATATGACTATGTCGGCGGATATTCAGACGGCGTAGTGCCTGTATGCTATTACGGCACTTGGGGAGCTGTTGACAAAAGCGGAAAAGAAATAATACCGTGCAAAAGTTATAAATATATCGGTAATTTTATAAAAGGTCGTGCAATAGCAATAAATGAGAATAATAAATATTGCATAATTGATAAAAAAGGTAATATTGTAAGCGAGCTTGACATTGACGATTCAGAATTTTTCTGTACGGAATTTACCGAATCAACGGGTATTGCCTGCCTATATAAATATGAAAAAGCTTACATAATTAACCGTGACGGAGACATTCTTTTAGAAGGAAATTATGCTTATACTTCCTCCGGACCCGGTATGTTTTTATATATGAATGATAAATATCTTGTGTTTAACGATGATTCAAAATCTGCGAGCGTTTATAAGATAAACTAAATTTTACATAAAACCTAATATAAACTTACACTTTTTTGTTGACATCTCGTCATCCGGATGGTATAATTATGAAAATCTTTAAATCGGTACGAGATATCGGCAAGATGATAAATTGCATATTTTAAAGCTCAAGTGGTATTTTTATCGCTTTTTTATGTGTGTATGCCTTGCCTGTTTCGGCAAGGCTTTTTTATCGGAGTGAAAAGGGATATGAATAACAGCGTTAAGTTAAAACCGTATTTTTCGGAGTATCTTCCGTCTGATTCTTTGGAAAAAGCGTTGTTATCCCTTTCGCACGATTCTTTCGGCTTCGGCGACAATATTTGTATTTTTCCCGGCTTTTGCGATGTGCACGTGCATTTTCGTGAGCCGGGTTTTTCATATAAAGAAACGGTCTTTAGCGGAAGTATGGCGGCAGCGCACGGCGGATACACCGATGTTTTAACAATGCCTAATTTAAATCCCGTACCCGATAATATTGAGCATTTAAAGGCTCAAACCGAAATAATAAAGCGGGATAGCGTTATAAATGTTCATCCATACGGCTCTGTAACGGTGGGTGAAATGGGAAACGAATTATCAGACCTTATTGGTATGGCGCCGTATGTTAAGGCGTTTTCGGATGACGGCAAAGGTATTCAAAGTGAAACGGTTATGCTTAAAGCGATGAAAGAAGCCAAGCGGTTAAATAAGATAATTGCGGCGCATTGCGAGGATAATTCTCTGCTTAACGGCGGATATATTCACGCCGGAATATATGCAGACCGGCACAGCCATAAGGGTATCAGCAGCGAAAGTGAATGGAAGCCGATTGAGCGTGATATCCGACTTGCAAGGGAAACCGGCTGTAAATACCACGTTTGCCATATCTCCTGCAAGGAAAGTGTTGAGCTTATCAGGAAAGCCAAGGCGGAGGGCGTTGATATCACCTGTGAAACCGCACCCCACTATCTTTTGCTTGACGAAAGCAATTTAAAGGAAGAGGGCAGATTCAAAATGAATCCGCCGCTTCGAAGCCGTGGCGACAGGCTTGCGCTTATAGAGGGCTTAAAGGACGGCACGATTGATATGATTGCAACCGACCATGCACCGCATTCGTCAGAAGAAAAAAGCAGAGGGCTAAAGGGGAGTCCTTTCGGGATAGTAGGTCTTGAAACGGCGTTTCCGTTGCTTTACACATATCTTGTTAAAACCGATGTAATAACACTTGAAAAATTGCTTGCACTTATGTGTATAAATCCGAGAAAGCGATTCGGTATAGAGTTTTGCGGTTTTACGGTTTGGGATTTAGGCAAGGATTACGGCATTTCTTCGGGTGATTTTTTTTCAAAGGGAAAATCCACCCCGTTTGAGGGAGTTAATGTTTCGGGAAAATGCCTTTTAACGGCAACAAACAACAAAACAGTATATAATTTTTTCAAATAATACGGAGGCAAAAAAATGAGCAAAAGAACGGATATTAAAAAGGTATTGATTATAGGCTCAGGACCTATTGTTATCGGTCAGGCGGCTGAATTTGACTATGCCGGAACGCAGGCGTGTTTAGCCCTTAAAGAGGAGGGCTACAAGGTTATTTTATGCAATTCAAACCCCGCAACCATTATGACCGACACATCCATCGCCGATAAGGTATATATGGAGCCTCTTACCCTTGAATATATTGCAAAAATTCTGCGTTACGAAAGACCGGATGCGATAGTTCCGGGCATAGGCGGTCAAACGGGACTTAACCTTGCGATGCAGCTTGAAAAGAAAGGCATATTAAAGGAATGCGGCGTTGAGCTCTTAGGCACAAGCGGAGAGAGTATCGAGCGTGCGGAGGACCGTGAGTTATTTAAGGAAATGTGCGAATCCATCGGCGAGCCGGTTATCCCCTCTCAAATAACATACAACCTTGAAGAAGCAAAGAAAGCGGCAAGCCGTATAGGTTATCCTGTTGTTTTGCGGCCTGCATTTACATTAGGCGGAACGGGCGGCGGATTTGCCGAAAATGACCAAGAGCTTGAAGAAATCGGCATAAACGCCTTTAAGCTTTCTCCGGTTCATCAGGTTTTGATTGAAAAAAGCGTTAAGGGATATAAGGAAATCGAATTTGAGGTTATGCGTGATTCCTTTGATAATGCCATAACAATATGCGGTATGGAAAATATTGACCCGGTCGGTGTCCATACGGGCGACTCTGCCGTTGTAGCTCCAATTCTTTCCTTAAGCGAAAAAGATAAAAAAATGCTTAACGACAGCGCCATAAAAATTATCCGTGAGCTTAAAATTTCGGGCGGATGCAATGTTCAGTTTGCCTTGAATCCAACATCAAGCGAATACTATTTAATAGAGGTAAACCCCCGTGTTTCCCGTTCCTCTGCGCTTGCCTCCAAAGCAAGCGGATACCCAATTGCAAGGGTTACGGCTAAAATTGCGCTCGGTATGTCGCTTGAGGAAATCGAGGTTGCAGGCGGAAATGCGGGCATTGAGCCGGACCTTGATTACATTGTTGCAAAATTCCCCCGTTTCCCGTTTGATAAATTTAAGGATGCGCCGAATGTTTTAGGCACACAGATGAAAGCCACAGGAGAGGTTATGGGTATCGGCTCAACACTTGAAGAATGTATTTTAAAATCGGTGCGCTCCCTCGAAACGGGTGTATGCCATTTATACCTTTCTAAATTTGACAGTATGGAAACAG